>NZ_JASGFR010000019.1:0-77073 GCF_047605405.1 Rhodomicrobium sp.
GGCGGCAAATAGTGTCTCCCGACGCCGTCATGAGGATGGCAAAACGGAGAAGCGTTGTGGCGCCGGTCATCCGAAACGCCTGCAACTGACACCCTTCGGCAAATTCTCGCGTGCCGGCAATTCGTGTATGATCGGCGCAGCGGCCAAAGTGCGTTTCAGATGTGAACACTCATGGTTTTTCCAATCGGGGACGACGAAACCGGCGACGCCTCGACGCCATTCGTGACCTATGCGCTGATCCTGATCAACATCGCCGTTTTCGGCCTCGAACTGAGCCGTGGCGAGCCTTTCATCACGCAATGGGCGTTCATCCCGAAGGAATTCTTCGCCGCGCCGCTTTCCGAGGGCGTTACCGTTCTCACCTCCATGTTCATGCATGGCGGCTGGATGCACCTGATCGGCAACATGGTCTATCTCTGGACCTTCGGCGACAATGTCGAAGACAATTTCGGCCATGTGCCGTTTCTCATCTTCTACGTGCTGTCGGGCGTCGCGGCGATGGCGGCGCAGGCGTTTCTGATCCCGGGCTCCAGCGTGCCGAACCTCGGCGCGTCGGGCGCCATCGCCGGCGTGCTCGGAGCCTATGTGATGATGTTTCCGGGCGGGCGCGTGCGACTCCTGACGCAGCCGGGCGTCATCCTGGTGCCTTCGATCATCGCCATCGGCTTCTGGATCGGGCTGCAACTGCTCAGCTTCGCGGGCGAACTCGGCAAATCGGGCGAGCAAGGCGGCGTCGCCTACATGGCGCATATCGGCGGGTTCTTCGTCGGCATGGCGCTGACATTGTTCTTCCGCAATCGCTCGCAGCCGCGCATCGGGGGTTAGGGCGCGTCACGCGCGCGCCCTTGCCCGCCAACTTTCTATTCGCGCGGGCTCTGATGCAGGGGGCCGCCGGGGCCTTTCGTGCCCGCGCTCAACACGTTCTTCGGGTTCGGTGTGCCGCGCTCGTAATCGGCCACATTGCCGAGGGTGGTGTGGGCGATTTCAGACAGAGCCTCGCGCGTGAGGAACGCCTGATGGCCTGTAACGATCACGTTGCGGAAGGTGGTCAGCCGCTCGAACACGTCGTCCTGAATGATGCTCCCGGAGTGGTCCGAGAAGAACAGCCCCTCCTCGCGTTCATAGACGTCCATGCCGACATAGGCGAGACCGTCTTTGCGCTTCAGCGCCTCGATCACCGCTTCCGCGTTCACCAGGCCACCGCGCGCGGTGTTGATCAGCATGGAGCCCGGCTTCATGAGCTTTAGCGTCTCCTCATTGATGAGGTGCTTCGTTTCAGGCGTCAGCGGGCAGTGCAACGAGACGATGTCGGATTCCGAAAGCAATGTCGGGAGGTCGACATATTTCATGCCGAGAGCGATGCAAGCCGGGTTCTGATAGATGTCGTAGCCGAGGATCTTGCAGCCGAAACCGTGCATGATGCGCGCGAGCGACTCGCCGATCTTGCCGGTGCCCACGATGCCGACAGTGCGGCCTTCCATATTGAAGCCGACGAGATGGTCGAGCGAGAAATTGCCCTCGCGCACGCGGTTGTAGGCATGGTTGATGCGGCGGTTGAGGGCGAGCATCAGCGCCACGGCATGCTCGGCGATGGCGGTCGGCGCATAGGCCGGAACGCGCATGACGCAGAGCCCAAGCCTTTCCACCGCTTCGAGATCGACGTTGTTGAAGCCCGCCGAGCGCAACGCGATAAGCTTTGTGCCGCCGTCCGCAAGGATTTGCAGCGTTTCGGCGTCAAGCCTGTCGGTGACGAAGGGGCAAACGGCGGGGAAACCGGCGGCGAGCTGCGCCGTCCGACGCGAGAGCTGCTCCTTGAAGAACACGAGTTCGTGCCCGTACTCCCGATTTGCTTCGATCAGGAAAGGGGTCTGGAAAGCATGTTCGCTGAAGAAGGCAATTCTCATTGAGTTTCCGTTCCGTTCGAGTTGTCCAGCGCAATGTGCGTCGAACACACTCTACACGAGAACCGTATCGGGAGCATGACGCACTTAGACTAAAGTCGTAAGTGCCCGTGTCCAAATCAAGCGGCGGAACGGCTGCCATGCAGATCGGCGGCGCGACGCCCGCGCGCAAGGAGCGACTCGCCCGTCTCGTCGCCGAAGCAAGTTTCGAAGTCGCCGCACTCCGCGCAGCTCGGCGCGGTGCAAAGCGAAAAGGCGGCGTCCGCGCAGATCATGCGATAGAGGAACTTCTTCCACTTCATGTCGTGGCTGTTGCGGCGGGCGAGCGGCGCGAAATGGCGTTTCATCAGTTCGGAAAGATCGCCACGATGGCGAAGGCCGAGATCCTGCCAGAGGTGGTTCGGGCGCTGCGCGCGGCGCGCCACGAGCGCGGCGAGGCGGTGCGCGAAGACGGTTTGCCTGCCAGCGCCGCTCTTCAGGAGATCGAGGAGACAGGCTTCATCGGCGCTCCGCGCGATGTCACGCCGACCAATGTCGCGGCTGAGCCAAGCGAGCGCATCCGGGAAGCATGTTTCGACAAGGTCGGTCAGTTGGTCCGCTTCGAGGCCGACGGCATCGACCAGCGGAATGTGCTCCGCTTTCGCTTCGGCAAAGGACATTGCAAGAATACAGGCAATCACATGCGCATCGAAGGCATCGGTGCCCGGAGCTTTCGCCTCCATCAGCATGGAATAAACATTCCCTGCGGAAGAAATGGTGAAACCTTCGGGAGAGTTCTGCACTGACATCGTCGATTTACCCGCGATTTCGCGAGCACTCCTCGCTTCGATCTGCGGTTTTGTCGTGAAGACGACGCGCCGCGGCCTGTTCGGATAAATGCAAGGAGCATGCCTGATCGCGAGAATGTGCCGGACGGTTGACACGCGTGCCGCCGCCCGGCCGCGGATCAAAGGGCAGGCGGGGTCGTGGAGAAGGTCTGGCAGGCGCGCGGGCAGACGCGATGGCATGCGCTGCATCCGATGCAGTTGCCGGCATCCGAGAGGACCATGATCTTGCGCTCGAATTCATCGTCGTCGTCGTCATCATCGCCGTCGAGGGAGACGAGTTCGCCTTCGTCGGTTACGCCTTTCAGGGTCATGACATCGCGGTCGCAAACCTTGAAGCAGCGGCCGCAGCCGATACAGGTTTCAGGATTGATTTCGATGAGAAAGTTCGGCTCCCACTCGCGGCCGTCGCGTGTCAAGTTTGCCATCTGCCCTTTTCCTTCAGTCTAGAGATGTCTGCGTCGCGCCTGCTCGTGCTCCGGCGCATTCGTTTGGTCCACGTTGCTGCCCGCTCTCAATCAAACCTATGCGCCTTGAGAGCACTGGCAACTTGTTGATTCCATTGCAGTTTCCAGTCTTGCATTTGATGACGGCGCCCTCAGCGGCGGCGGATCAGATGTAAAACTCACTGCACTGGAACTGGAATTAGAGGCGCTCTAAATCTTTTTTCGGACGTGACAAGTCGCAGGACCGGCTTGCTGCCCGGCCTTGCGCCATATCTGTCCGATGATTGCCTTGCGGCTTGAAGCGGGCGGTACGCGCCCGCTTCCTCATTGTCGCTTACGCCGCTTCGAGCTGCTTCAGCTCCGCGCGCTTCTTCTCAAGGAGCGCATAGGCGTCATACGCCTTTTGCGCCACGTCCAAGATGTTTTCCCAGTTGGTCGGCAGATCTTCCGAAAGGTCGTGCAGGTCCATCTTCGCCTGCGTAGCTTTCGGCGACAGCTTCTTGATCTCCGCTTTCAACTCCTCGATAGAGCTCATGCCGTGTCTCCTCAATACTTCGCCACTTCGGGGAACTTTTCGATCATCTCGATGGCGGACGCGACGAGCTTCTCGCCATCCGATACGAGCTTCTCGTAGCTGTCGAAGCCGAAGCGGTGCACATCGCGCAGGTGCTTGTTCACGACCACAAGGCGGCCCGCTGTCAGCACCATGCGGCCGAAGCCCTCGTGATGCATCTTCATGATCGGCGAGACCATGATGCCGGTTGCACGTTCGATCGAGAGACCCACGGCGTTATAGAAAATTTCGAGCCGCCAGATCGTCTCCGGGTCGGGATCGCCCATGATAGGGATCTGCTTGCGTTTTTCCTTGTCTAGGATGTACGGCTCAAGCAGTTCGAGGTCGGTCTTCTTGTCCCATGCGCCGTAAGAGTCTTGGGCGCGCCATTGTTTCACCAGCTCGGTGAAAAACACCGACTTCGTGAGATCCTTTTCGACCGTCTCTGCGTCAGCCATGAACCGCTTCCTCCTCGTCTTCGAAATCGAGCTTGCGTTCCTTGCCCTTGAGCAGCGCCTTGCGGAGCCACGGGGGCGGGTTGCCCTTCAGAACGGTCTGAAGCTTGGCGATGAGATCTTCGATGGGTTCCGGCTGGGGGAGCTTGATCGGGTGCAGGCCCGCCTGTACCGCGCGTGCCGCACCGGAGCCGCCAATCGATGTGACGTAGAGGATCGCGCAGTCCTTGATCGCCTCGATCTTCGGCGCGAGCTTGTCGTCATTGCCGTCCTGCCCGGTCGGCTCGAACACGAACACTTCGACGAGATTCGAATCCTCGGCGGAAATCTCGTAGACCGCTATGTTCGGCGACCACCCGAAATGCGAATCCACGCGCTTCAGGTCTTGGGTTGCAAAAGCGACTTTCATAGCGCCCGGCCTTTCCTTGATCGTCTTTTCTTCGCTCGCATCGGGATTAATGAGCCGCAGTCTGCGTATCATCATGGCTACCCTCGCGGTGCGATGCCAAATTATCAGCCCAGGTGTCGGGCGTCGCTTCGTGAAGTTCGCTCATGAAGACGTTCCCGATATCGAAGATCAGCGAACGCGTGCCGCGATAGCCGACCGAGACGCGATGCGCTGCGCCGAGCCGGTCGAATGTCGGCAGGCCGTAGCGGAACAGCGGGATACGCAAGCGCTCGGAAGCTTGCCGCCCGTGGCTGTGGGTTACGAGAAGGTCCATGCCCTTCGCGCGGTGTTCGAAATCCTCAAGGTCGCCGACGAGCACTTCCTCAACCGGCACCTTGTGAAGGATCGGCGACTGTGTCGAGGTAACCGCCGCGCCGACGGTTGCGCCCATCTCGGTCAGGAAGCTCGTGATGCCGTAAAGCAGGTCCGGCTCCGCGCCGACCGCGATGGTCTTGCCGCCGAAGGAAAAATGTCCGTCGAGCATGGCGTCGAGAAGCTGGGAGCGCTGCCGCTTGATCTTGTTCGGGGCGGGGCGGCCGCTGATCTTCATCAAAAGCGCCATGAGCGCGTCGTTCGGCGCCAGCCCGGTGAGGCGGTCGAAGACGCGGAACGGCACGCCCGTCTTCGCTTCGAGCGCGACGGCGGCCTCGCGCATCTGCTCGCCGATGGCGATGGTGAACGCGGCGCGGCCCATGCCCGCGATGTCGTTCACGCTCGCGCCGCCGATTGTGGTCGGCGTGAAGTCTTCCGGCATATGGCCGTCGAGCGAGCCGGACAGGTCGGGCAGGAAGGTGGGTTCGAGGCCGAACGCCTCGCAGATATCGCGCAACTCATCGAGGTCGCCCGGCGTCAGATGCGAACCGGGCAGGATGTTCACGCGGTTCGGCTCGCGCGCGGCGCCTGGTGGCGGCGTGTCGACGAGCTGCTCCACCATGCGCGTGACGGCCTTGCGCCAGCCGTCCTCAAGCGCGCCTTCGAAGTCGGGCGTCGAAACGTAGACAAGCTTGACATGGTCGAGTTCGGGGTGGTTCTGCCGCACGAGCTTCAGGAAGCCGTCGACATCGTCGCCCTTGACCTCGGTGACGCCCGTCGAGCAGATGCCGATGACCTCCGGTTTGGTGCGATTGGCGATCGTCAGGATCGCCTGTTCCACATTCTCGAAGCCGCCGAGCACGGTCGAAACCTCGCTCATGGCGGTCGTCTGCATCGGAATCGCCTCCCGGAAATGGCGGACGAACAGCACCAGACCGAAGGAGGTGCAGCCCTGGCTGCCGTGCAGCAGCGGCATGCACTTGTTTAGGCCGAGAAAGGCGAGCGCGCCGCCGATGGGCTGGCTCATCTTTAGCGGGTTGACCGAACACGCTTTCTTCGAGAGTTCGATGCGCGCCATGATGTCCTCACGCAGCCTTGTTGGAGTTTGCGGGGACGACATCGGTGCCGTTGATGCGTTCGAGAAGCGCGTCGAGATGCGGCGCGCAGGATTTGCATCCGGTGCCGATTTTCACATAGCCGGCCACATCCTCGGCGCGAGTCAGCTTGTTTGCGCGGATGATGTCCTCGACGAAGCCTGTTTCGACGCCGCTGCAGTTGCAGAGGATTTTCGCGCGGTCGGCCTTGGCCTTCGCCTCGGCGTCGGCCGCGAGGGCGGCGGCATCGGCGGCGTTCGCCTCGTCGGCGCGTTCTTCCCAGCTCACCTCGTCCCACGGCGCGGCGGTGCGGACCTGCTGCCAGACGGGATTCGACAGCGCCTTGTCGATCTGGCGGACGAGTTCCACCATGCCGACATACCCCGCATAGGCGTAGTGGCGTTCCTGATTGATGTCGAGCCACGGCATCTTCGCCTTCAGCGCGACGAACTGCGAGCGTCCGCCAGACAGCATGATGTCGGCTTTCGCACTCTTCAGCATCGCGTACATTTCGCGCGGCTTCATGTCTTCGATCATGTGCGCGTCCTGGCCCATGATCTCCTTGATCTTGTCCTTGTCCTCTTTCGTGGACTTCTTGACGCTTGTGCCGGCGATTTCCATGCCGCCTTCCTGAAGCGCGGCGACCATCGACCAGCTCTTGACACCGCCCGTGATGAGGAGAACGCGCTTGCCGAGAAGGCGCTCGCGGAAGGTCGCAATCGCGGCCCAAGCCTTCTTTTCCTCGCGCTCGATCACGGCTTCGGTGCGGGCGATGATGTCGTCCGGCGCGCCCTGCTTCACGAGAAGCGCCGCCATCTGACGGAGGGTGTCGCTCATGTCGCCGATGCCATAGAACGATCCCTCGAAGAACGGGATGCCGTAGCGCTCTTCCATCTTGCGAGCGACGTTGATCATGGCGCGGCTGCACACCATCATCGCAGCCTTGGCGCGGTGCGAGCGGGCGACCTCATGATATTTCGCGTCGCCGGAGATGCTGGCGAGGATGCGGATGCCGAGTTCGTCGAGAAGCGGCTTCACTTGCCACAGCTCGCCGACGAGATTGTATTCGCCGATAATATTGATGTCGTAGGGCGTCGTGTAATCCGGCTCCTGCGTGCCGATCACGTGGTCGAGCAAAGCCTCGCCGCCGAGCTTGTTGCCGAGGCTCTTGGAGCCGACGAAGCCGGGAGCCTGCACCGGAATGCACGGCGTGCTGAATTTCTCGCTCGCCTTCTTGCAGACTGCGTCGATGTCGTCGCCGATCATGGCGGGCACGCAGGTCTGATAGACGAAGACGGCGGGCGGAGCGTATTTGTCGACGATTTCCTTGATGGATTTCCAGAGGCGCTTTTCGCCGCCGAAAATCACATCCTGCTCGCTCATGTCGGTGGTGAAGCTCATGCGGTAGAGCTTGGAGCCGGACGAGGAGGAATGTCTGTTGTCCCAGGAATTTCCCTCGCAGGCGATAGGGCCGTGCACGAGGTGGGCGACGTCGGTAATGGGCTGAAGCGCGATCTTCGCACCGTCGAAGGCGCAACCGCCGGCGGCTCCGCCGGGCTGCAATGCCTTTGAACAACCCTTCTTGCGTTCCTTCGCGCCCTTGGCCTGATTGATCTCGCAACCCGGTTCGTTGAAAACGTCCTGGATCTTGTTCGCCACTGTGCTCATGCACAAACCTCCGCGGGCTGCGGGCCGAAGAACTGCGATTGGTCTGGCGCAACCCCGAACGGGAAAACCGCTTGCCGCCTCCCTGGGATCGCCTTGGGACGATGGCCCGCGAGAAGCGGGCCATCGCTGTCTTTAGCGGATGATGTCGTAGCTGATGTCGGTCTTGCCAGCCACGTTCGAGTGAGCGTCCATTTCGCTGAAGACCTTGTCGAGGATCCAGACGAGAACGTTCAGCGCGCCCTGATAGCCCCACACCGGATAGCGGTGCAGATGGTGGCGGTCGAAGATCGGGAAGCCGATGCGGATCAGCGGCGTGCCGGTGTCGCGCTCAAGATACTTGCCGTAGGTGTTTCCGATGAGGAAATCTACCGGGCGCGTGAAGAGCAGCGAACGCAGGTGCCAGAGATCCTTGCCCGCGTAAACTTCGCAATCCTTGCCGAAGGGCGAGGAGGCGAGGAGTTCGCGAACCTTCTTTTCCCACGTCTTGCCGCCGTTGGTCGACAGGATCGTGGTCGGCTCCGCGCCGAGTTCGAGCAGGAACGCCGCGAGGCCGAGGCAGAGGTCCGGATCGCCGTAGATCGCGAACTTCTTGCCGTGGATGTGGTTGTGGCTGTCCGCGATCGCGTCGACGAGGCGGCCGCGCTCCTTCTTCAGCGCGTCCGGGATCGGCTTGCCGGTGAGGCGCGACACTTCCTGAAGGAACTTGTCGGTGCCGGCAACGCCAAGCGGATGGTTGAGCGCAACCGTCTCCTGGCCCCACGTCTTGATGTAGTCGAGCGTCTTCTCCGTGGAGAATTCCTGCATCGAGATCGTGGCTTTGGCGTTCACAGCCTTGGCGACGTCTTCGAGCTTCGTGCCGCCGTCATACATGCGGAACTCGCCATCGGCCGGGGTATCCCAGACGTCGGAGTTGTCGCCGATGATGGTGTACTCGGCGCCGATCAGGTCGAAGATGCGCTTGATTTCGCGCAGGTTGCCGACCGTGTAGCCGTCGAAGCCGCCGAAGAAGTTGATCGAGTTGTTCGGGGTGCGCTCAAGCTTCGGCGCGAGACCGGCCTTGCCGCCCCAGAAATATTCGACCACGCCCTTCATGGTGTTGTCGTAGCCGGTGATGTGGCTGCCGACGAACGCGGGCGTATGAGCGAACGTCACATCGTAGTCCTGCGGGATCGAGCCCTTCTCGCGCGAGGTCTTGATGAAGGCGTTCAGGTCGTCGCCGATGACTTCCGCCATGCAGGTGGTGGAAACGGCGATCATCTTCGGCTTGTACATGTTGTAGGCGTTGGCGAGGCCGTCCACCATGTTGGTGAGACCGCCGAACACCGCCGCGTCTTCCGTCATCGACGAGGAAACCGCAGAAGTCGGCTCCTTGAAGTGACGCGAGAAGTGCGAGCGATAGTAAGCCACGCAGCCCTGCGAGCCATGGACGAAGGGAAGCGTGCCTTCGAAGCCGACCGCCGCGAACACCGCGCCGAGAGGCTGGCAAGCCTTCGCCGGGTTGATCGTCAGCGCTTCGCGAGCGAAGTTCTTCTCCTGGTATTCAACCGTCTTCGTCCATTCGGCAACGCGATTCACTTCCTCTTCGGGAGTGCCGTTTTCAAACTTGTCGCGCTTGTTCTTGAACATTTCCCGGTATTCCGGACCCCGGAATAGTTGGAAATGGTCAACGACGTTTTCTGCATTCTGAACCATTGTGTGATCCTTGAAACTTTCAGCTCGCGGGCAAGCCGCTTTCGTTCGCGGTCTCCGCCCTCAACGGAGGGCGGACCGCTTTCGCGTGTTTGTGTGCGGTATCGTTCCGGTTTAGAACGGCGCCTTCGTCAGGTTCCAGACCGGCGAGTT
This sequence comes from Rhodomicrobium sp., assembly GCF_047605405.1. Taxonomy (NCBI): domain Bacteria; kingdom Pseudomonadati; phylum Pseudomonadota; class Alphaproteobacteria; order Hyphomicrobiales; family Hyphomicrobiaceae; genus Rhodomicrobium; species Rhodomicrobium sp. The sequence goes on from NZ_JASGFR010000019.1 coordinate 9,544, forward strand.
GATCGCCATGTCCATGTCGCGAGCGAAGATCGCGAAGCCGTCGTAGCCGTGATACGGGCCCGAGTAGTCCCACGAGTGCATCTGGCGGAAGGGAATGCCCATCTTCTGGAAGACGTACTTTTCCTTGATGCCCGAGCCGACGAGGTCCGGCTTGATCGCTTCGACGAACTTCTCAAGCTCGTAGGCGGTGACGTCGTCGTAAACGAGCGTGCCGTCCTTGATGTAGTGCGTCGTACGCTGGTAGTCGTCGTTGTGCGCGAACTCGTAGCCCGTGCCGACAACTTCCATGCCGAGATCTTCGTAAGCGCCGATCACGTGGCGAGGACGAAGGCCGCCGACGTACAGCATCACCTTCTTGCCTTCGAGGCGCGGGCGATACTTCGCGATGACCGCATCCATGAGCGGCTGGTACTTCGCGATGACCTTCTCGGCGTTTTCCTTGATCTTGTCGTCGAACTGAGCGGCGATCTTGCGCAGCGACTCCACGATCTTCGTCGGGCCAAAGAAGTTGTATTCGACCCACGGCACCCCGTACTTCTCTTCCATGTGGCGCGCCACATAGTTCATCGAACGGTAGCAGTGCAGCACGTTCAGCTTCGCACGGGGCGTGGCTTCCAGCTCGGCAATCGTGCCGTCGCCCGACCACTGCGCAACAACGCGAAGGCCCATTTCCTCAAGCAGAATGCGCGAGGCCCAGGCGTCGCCGCCGATGTTGTAGTCGGCGAGGATGGCGATGTCGTATTCCGTCGCTTCGAAACGCGCCGGCTTGCCTTCCGCCTTGTCGAAGACCCAGTCCCGAACCGCGTCGTTCGCGATATGGTGACCGAGCGACTGCGACACGCCGCGGAAACCTTCGCAGCGGACAGGAACGATCGGCTTGCCGCCATATTCCTTCGACTTCTTCTTCGAGACGGCTTCGATGTCGTCGCCGATCAGACCGATCGGACATTCGGACTGAACCGACAGGCCCTTATTGAGCGGGAAAAGCTCCTGAACTTCGTCCATCAGCTTGGCGAGCTTCTTGTCGCCGCCGAAGACGATGTCGTTTTCCTGGAAGTCCGAGGTGAACTGCATCGTGCCGAAGCTGTCGATGCCGGTCGTGCCGACGTAGTAGTTGCGGCGCGAACCCCAGGAATATTGACCGCAGCCCACCGGGCCGTGGCTGATGTGAACCATGTCCTTGATCGGACCCCAGACCACGCCCTTCGAGCCTGCGTAAGCGCAGCCGCGGATCGTCATGACGCCGGGGATCGACTTGATGTTGGACTTCACGCCGCAGTCGGGCTTGCCGTCCTGGTAAACACCAAGATGCTTTGCACGACGCTTTGCCGTCTTGTCCGGGTAAACCTTCAGCACTTCTTCAACAAGTGCCTTGTTTCTTGCCTTCAGATCTTCTGTTTCTGCGAGTCCCAGGCTCATGCCGCTAGCCTTTCAAACTGGGTTTTGCGTTACCGCCGTCAGCCCTCTGGCAAGGGCTGACGGGGACGCTTAGCGAATGGGCCTTGCGGCCCGAGAGTTACGCCGCGAGTTCCGCAGCCGTCTTGCCGACGATCGACTCGTCGACCTGTTCCAGGATGCCGTGTTCCATGAGCAGGTCTTCAAGCTCGTCCATGGTGATCGGGGTCGGGATGGCCCCGTTACCCGCGTTCGCATGGACCTTGGTGGCGAGGGTGCGGTAGTGACCGGCCTGCGTGGAGTCCGGCGCATACTCGATCACGGTCATGCGGCGCAGTTCGGCGTGCTGCACGATGTTGTCGCGCGGCACGAAGTGGATGAGCTTGGTGCCGAGCTTCTCTGCGAGGGACGAAGCAAGCTCGAACTCCTTGTCGGTCTTGCGCTCGTTGCAGACGAGGCCGCCCAACCGCACGCCGCCGGCGTTGGCGTACTTCAGAATGCCCTTCGAGATGTTGTTGGCCGCGTACATGGCCATCATCTCGCCCGACATGACGATGTAGATTTCCTGCGCCTTGTTTTCGCGAATGGGCATCGCGAAGCCGCCGCACACCACGTCGCCGAGCACGTCGTAGGAGACGTAGTCCACGTCGTCGTAAGCGCCGTTCTCTTCGAGGAAGTTGATGGCGGTGATAACGCCACGACCGGCGCAGCCAACTCCCGGCTCCGGGCCGCCCGACTCGGTGCACTTGATGTTGCGATAGCCGATCTTCATCACGTCTTCGAGTTCGAGATCCTCGACAGAGCCGTGCTCAGCCGCAAGGCTCAGGATGGTGTCCTGCGCCTTTGCGTGGAGGATAAGGCGGGTCGAGTCAGCTTTCGGATCGCAACCGACGATGAGGATCTTGTTCCCCATCTCGGCGAGCGCCGCGAGCGTGTTTTGGGAGGTAGTCGATTTACCGATACCGCCCTTTCCGTAGAATGCGATTTGGCGCAATGCCATTGCAAGTCTCCTTCGTAGTCCGTACGTGTCGCACCCGGCCCGACGGCCGGAAGCGTATTCTTTCGCCAGTGATCGAAACGCCCAACGAGCGCCGTCGCCAACAGCTCAGGTGCGGGGCTTTTGCTCCTCGAAAGGGCGGAGCATCTGGCAGTTCCTCGCCCGCAGCCCATTAAGAGCAAGCGTCGTGCCAATCCCGAAAGAACCGTTCTAAAAAGGACTTAACGGTCCAATGTCGCAAAAGCGGGCTCAACGGACGTGTTTCAAAGCCGACACGCACATCCCGCGTGTATGAAAACGGACAGGGCAGGGAAACGAACGGGCGCGGAAATTGCAGGATCGCGATAGAATTGTCGCCATCGGCCAGCAGCAGGGAGAAGAGACGATGCGCATCGGCGTCGACACATCGCGAACGGATAACAAGCGCGTCTTCGTCGTATCGGGCGATGAAGTAACGAGCGCGATCCTGACGTTCATGCTGACAGACGGAAACGAAACGCACGAATTGCGTGACATCGACGCGGCCTTCGAGAAGGGGGCGGAATGGAAACCCGATCTCATCATCGTCGATGCCTCCCTGGTTAAAGGCGGGGGGCTGTCCGTTCTTCAGGATATCGCCGATCGCCTTCCCGGAGCGAAAGTCGCCGTCGTCGTTGAAGAGACGGATGCCGGAGATGCGAAAGCCTGGATCGGCGCGGGCGCGCATGCGATCATTCCCAAGCCGCTGACCATCGAGGCCGTCCGCCGTCAGGCCGACATCCTGCTTGGCCGCGTCAGCGCGAAACCGAAGGTGCAGCTCTTTCCGCGCGTTCCAAGGGCGAGCCCCGGTGTGTGAAGTCTGACACGCGCTGTCGCGCTTGCGACATCTCCCCATGTCAAGTGACATAAGTCATTGAAAAGTGACCCACGCTCCTGCCAAATTGATTTGGTATGAAGGTTGCTTATCCTTCGCCACACATAGACGGGCCTGACTATGACGTATTTGACCAAGATCGGCGGCGCTCAAACTGTCGACCGGATCATTGAAGAGTTTTTCAAGCGGATGGACGCGTTGCCACAGGCGCGCTCGGTTCGCGACCTGCATCGGGAAGACCTCGCGCAGACGAAGGGCGTGATGAAGCGCTACTTCAGCGAGTGGCTCAACCGGCCTGCGGGGATATCAACGTCGCTTGGGCAAGCCGGTCTGGCGTCACGCCATGCCACCATGCCGATCGGGCCCCACGAGCGCGACGCCTGGATGCAATGCATGCGGGAAGCCCTGCAAGCTGTGGTGACGGACGAAAAGATCCGCCTGGAACTGGAAGAACGGCTTTATCAACTCGCGGATCATCTCCGCAACGACGAGGAAAAATAAGAAATGACGGATATCTCCAAGACCGGTTTCGCGAAGCTCGAAGCCGAGGGACGCCTGCTGAATCCGGTTCTGAAGTCGCCCACCCACAAGCCGGGCCGCTTCGGTTTTCGCGGCGACATCGCTTTGAAGTTCGCGCCGAAGCTCGCCGACGAAGCGCGCCCGCCGGAGCTGAAGATCGATCAGGTGATGGCGGCTTCGCAGGAAGGCGAGACGACAATCTCGTTCTTCACCACATACCTGCACTCGTTCGAATATCTGAAGGACGTCGCTGAAGCTCTGGGCGATGCGCTGACGCCCCCGGGCAAGTACTTCCTGTACTGCAACAATATCGACCTTTCGAAGAAGTTCCGCGCCACCTACAACGGCATCACGTATTACATCCTGCCGATCGACGAGGCGGGCGTTTACGCCGAGATCCTCGACCTTCTCTATCTCGACAAGCAGACGCTGAAGAAGAAGGACACGGCCGGCAAGCTCGATGCGATTGCCGACGCTGCTGCTTCCTTCGACGAGAGCTACCCGGAGATCACCTACGAGGAAGGGCTCGGTATCATGCTGCCGGTCCGCAACAAGTACGAGCATCGTCCGGTCTAGCAAGCGGCGCAAAGGTGCGTCGGAGGGCGTGGCCGCAAAGGTCGCCCCTCCGGCTGCCTGCCTAAGGGGTCCATCATGACCATAATGCCGCGTCCCCCTCAATCGCCCCGCAGCTTCCGCTCGGCTTTCGCGGTGATTCTCGGAACGAACGAGATCGCCTCGGCCATTGCTGTCGACCTTTATCGCGCAGGCTGGAGCGCAGTTCTCTCGCACGATACGCACCCGCCCGTGATCCGGCGGCAAATGGCCTTTCATGACGCGCTGTTCGGAGATTGCGCCGAACTCGAAGGCGTCAAGGCGAAATACGCCGAAACGACGCTCGCAACCGCGATGCTGCTCGGAAGCGGCGATTGCGTCGCCGTCACCCGGCTCGGTCTGCTCGACCTCATTCCCATGGCCGCTGTGCATCTGCTTGTCGATGCGCGCATGCAGGATCGCGCGGTCGTTCCGGACATCCGTCATCTCGCGAGCATCACCGTCGGCGTCGGTCCCGGCTTCAGCGTCGGAGAGAATTGCGATATCGCTATCGAGACACAGCCAACGAAGAATGGCATCACCCTTTTCTCGGGCCGAACCGCCGCGCCCGCATCGAAGGAGCGCCGCCTTGGTGGCGTTGGACCGGAGCGCTTTGCACTCGCGAAGGCGCCGGGCCGATGGCATTGCGCCGTCGAGATCGGCACGCGCGTCTTCAAGAATTTCCCCGTCGGCGTTCTGAACGGCGAGTCGGTGACGGCACCAATCGATGGCATCGTTCGCGGCATCGTTCGCGATGGCACGGAAGTCTTTTTGGGAACGAAGCTTCTCGAAATCGATCCGCGCGGGCGCTCGGCCACGTGGGAGGGGATCGACAAGGGCGGCCGGGACATCGCCCAGGCGATCATCACGGCGCTGACCTACGGGCAGCCGCGCGCCGCGAGGATTTCCAGGGCGAAACCGCTTTCCGCGCGACAATCGGGTTGAGTGAATGGCGCATGTGATTTTCTGGGAAAAGCCCGGTTGCGCCGGGAACGCGAGGCAGAAGGCGCTGCTCAAGGCAAGCGGCCATACGCTCGATGTGAAGAGCATCCTTGCCGAGGAGTGGGACGGGAAGCGTCTCCGCAGCTTCTTCGGCACGCGCCCGGTGGCGGAGTGGTTCAACATGTCCTCGCCGCGCGTGAAATCCGGCGAGATCGTGCCTTCGACGCTCGACCCCGTCGAAGCCATAGCGCTCATGCTCACGGATCATCTTCTGATCCGGCGCCCGCTGATGGAGGTGGACGGCCGCCGCGAAGCGGGTTTCGACGCGGAGCGCGTGCGTTCGTGGATCGGGCTTGTCGAAACCGCGGCACCCGTTACCGATAAATGCGTGCAGGAAACGGCGCGCGCTGCGGGCAAGCCCGAGCCGGACTGCTCAGCGCCCGCCTGACGGTCCGCATCGGATCCGGCTCTAAGAGGCCGCCCTTCGCAAAAGCCCCCACAGGATATTCAGGAGAATCGCCGCGCCTGTGGCGTAAACGACGAACAGCAGCCCCCGCGCCAGCGGCCCGGTGGCGAGCAGCGTAGCCATATGCTGCGCGCCGGTGCCAAGGCCGTCGTAAAACACCGGCACCGCGTGGCTGAGGTAGAGGTCACCCGCCTTCGCGAAAATGCGGCTGACCGCGTCATCGCCCCAGAATGGCGAAAGGCCTTCGTTGCATATTTCGCCCGGCGCGCAATGCCTCGCCAGACCGAACGGCTTGAAGGAGCGCTTCAACTCCGCGCGGACTGCGTCGGTTACCATCACTTCGTCCGCACTCTCAGGCTTCACATCGCCCTTGTAGAGCGCCAGCAGACGCTCGGGCGTCTTGCGATAGTCGCTTGCCAGATCGTCGATGGCCTTTTCGAGCGTGCAGCCGCGATTGAGCAGAAAGACGCGATAGTTGTTTTCGGTCAGCGGTTCGCTCTTGCCGGGGCAGGCGCTTTCGTAAGCATAGAAGAATGTCGCGGCATAACCGTAGCCTGCCGCCCACGGCAGGACGAAAGTCGCGGCGAGAAGAAGCGCGGCAAGCCCGGAGAACCCGATCACGAGGCCGGAAAGAAGTCTCACTCTCACCCCCCTGAATGAAGCGCTTCCGCTCCGTGGGTGCGGCGTGGAGCGGAAGCGCGGATAGGCGCTCTCTGCGCCCGCTGTCAGAGTGGCGCGTTCCGCCGCACACGGAAAAATCACATTGTCTTGGGTCAGGCGTGCGCAGGGTTCCGCGCGCAAAAAAGCGCCGCTCGCGCGGCGCTCTGAACGGTCTGCGGTTCAAGAAAACGGTCAGCCCGCGTTTGCCGCCGAAGCCGCGCGCTCCATGCGCTTTCTCTCGTTCGGATCGAGATAGCGCTTGCGAAGCCGGATGGACTTGGGGGTTACCTCGACGAGTTCGTCGTCCTGAATATAGGCCAGCGCTTTTTCGAGCGGCATCTTCATCGGAGGCGTCAGGCGCACGGCCTCGTCCTTGCCTGCCGCGCGAATGTTGGTGAGCTGCTTGCCCTTGATCACGTTCACTTCGAGATCGTTCTCGCGGGTGTGCTCGCCGACGATCATGCCGGGGTAAACCTTCGTCTGCGGATCGATCATCATCGGGCCGCGATCTTCGAGGTTCCACAGGGCGTAGGCGACCGCCTCACCCGTGCTGTTCGAGATCAGCACGCCTGCGCGGCGGCCCTGAATTTCACCCTTGTACGGCGAATAATTGTGGAACAGCCGGTTCATGATGGCGGTGCCGCGCGTGTCGGTGAGAAGCTCGCCCTGATAGCCGATAAGGCCGCGCGTCGGCACGTAGAAGATGAGCCGCTGACGACCGCCGCCCGACGGCCGCATGTCGACGAGTTCGCCGCGCCGCTCGGAGAGCTTCGACACGACCGCGCCGGAATGCTCCTCGTCCACGTCGATGATGACTTCCTCGACCGGTTCGAGCCGCTGACCCGTCGCGGGGTCCGTTTCGAACACGACGCGCGGACGCGACACGGTGAGTTCGAAGCCCTCGCGGCGCATGGTCTCGATGAGAATGCCGAGCTGGAGTTCGCCGCGGCCGGAAACCTCGAACGCGTCCGCGTCCGGCGTCTCGCCGATGCGCAGCGCGACGTTGCCCTCGGCCTCGCGAAGCAGGCGCTCGCGGATCACGCGGCTCTGCACCTTGTCGCCCTCCTGACCGGCGAACGGCCCGTCATTGATGCGGAAGGTCATGGTCAGCGTCGGCGGGTCGATCGGCTGCGCTTCGAGCGCTTCCGTCACGGACACGTCGCAGATCGTGTCGGCAACGGTGGCCTTGGTCAGGCCCGATATGGCGATGATGTCGCCCGCCGTGCCTTCGTCGATGGGCTGGCGCTCAAGGCCGCGAAAGCCGAGCACCTTCGAGATGCGGCCCTGCTCGATCACCTTGCCGTCGCGCGACAGGGCCTTGATGGCCTGATTGGGCTTGACGACGCCGTTCGACACGCGGCCCGTGAGGATGCGGCCAAGGAACGGATCGGCTTCGATGGTGGTCGCGAGCATGCGGAACGGTCCGCCTTCGGCCTTCGGCGGAGCGAAATGCTTCAGCACGAGATCGAACAGCGGGGCCATGCTGTCCTTCGGGCCATGCGGATCGAGCGCCATCCAGCCCTGTTTCGCGGAGCCGTAGAGGATCGGAAAATCGAGCTGCTCCTCGGTCGCGTCGAGGTTCGCGAACAGGTCGAACACCTCGTTCACCACTTCGACGTGACGCTCTTCCGGCTTGTCGATCTTGTTGATCGCGACAATGGGACGAAGGCCGATCTTGAGCGCCTTCGACACCACGAATTTCGTCTGCGGCATGGGGCCTTCGGCCGCGTCCACCAGCACGATCGCGCCATCCACCATGTTCAGGATACGCTCCACCTCGCCGCCGAAGTCGGCGTGGCCGGGCGTGTCCACGATGTTGATGCGCGTGTCCTTCCAGTTGATGGACGTCACTTTCGCGAGGATCGTGATGCCCCGCTCGCGTTCGAGATCGTTCGAATCCATCGCGCGTTCGGCAACGCGCTGGTTTTCGCGGAACGAACCGGATTGCTTCAGAAGTACGTCGATAAGCGTCGTCTTGCCATGGTCGACGTGGGCAATAATGGCGATGTTGCGCAAGTCCATGCCGAGCCGCGCCTTTCTTTCCGTCGTGTTGCAATGCGAGATTTGGGGCTAGATGTGCGGCAAAGGCGCGCCCGCGTCAATGAGAATGCTCGCGAACGGGCCGTGTTTCACCCGGCTGGCCATCCGGCTTGTCTTCGGGCGCCCTCGAAAATCTGCGCCTTATCGGGATCATGGCGAGGCTGAGACCAGCAAGCCCGATGAGCGCGCCAAGGATTTCGGGCGTCATGATGGCGCTGAACGAAATCGTTTCGCCGCGATCAAGGATCGAGCCGAGCCCCGCCCCGGACATCGAATAAACCGCCGTGCCCGGCATGATTCCGAAGAATGTCGTCAGCACGAAGGTCGAGAAACGCACGCCCGCGAAAGCAGGCACGATGTTCACGAGGAAAAAGGGGAACAGCGGCACAAGGCGCAGCACGAGCAGATAGGACCAGGCGTTTGCACGGATTTCGCGCACGAGCTTTTGACCTGTCGCGCCGAAGCGGGCGAGGAGCGTGTCTCCCGCCAGCGCCCTTGCGAGGAGGAAGACGAGCGCCGCGCCCGCCGTCGCCCCGATGACGGTCAGGATCGTTCCCGCCACCGCGCCGAACAGGAAACCGCCGGTCAGCGTCAGGAGCACGGCGGATGGCAGCGACATTGCCACCACGAAAATGTAAAGCCCGACATAGGCGGCGGCGGAGAGCGCGTAATTGTTCGCGACGAAGGCCAGGATTTCCTGCCGGTGCGCCTTCAGATGGGTGAAGGTCAGAAAACTGGGCCAGCCGAGACCATGCACCGTGAGTGCAAGGCCAATCGCGACGAGAGCGAGCCAGAACAGCGGATCTCTCAGACGTGAGCGCATCATCCGGACGCCCGCGCCGAACCGCAGGAGCCGCCACCCAGCACGCAGAACGTGGCGCACCACGGATGCACGAGCGGCACCGCGCGGGACGCTTCATCGAGCGTCGCGCCAAGTTCGAAACGCTCGTCATAGGGCAGCAGCGTGCACGCCACGACGCTTGGCCGCGCCGCGCCCTTGCGCTTGACGATCATGCGCGCATTCGAGCACATCACGTCGTCCGGTGTTTTGCGGAGAATGCCCCAGCAGGCGGTGGTGATTTCGGGCGGCGAGACGTCGGGGCGCATTTCGGGCAGAAGCACAAGCACTTGGCGGTCGTCGCAGTCGAGCACGATGCCGCGATCCGCGAACAGCGTCGCGAAGCCGCGCCGAATGATGTGCTCGTCGTCGCCCTGAAGGGATCGCGCGGCAATCTCTACGCGAACGCCGGCGTTCCAGAGCCACTCGAGGCCACCAAGCGCACCGGCGAAGGCGGCGCCGCCGCGCTCGCGGTCGTGTACCCCCTCGCGAAAATCGTCGAGCGATACGCGGATGCGAAGGCGCGCGCCATGGACCGCCGCGAGCCGCGCGATATCGGCCTTCCGATGCTCCATCGGCTTCAGCGCATTGGTGAGCGTCAGTGTCTCAAAACCCCGCGCGAGCGTTTCTTCGAGGATGGCGACGAAATCGGGATTCATGAACGGTTCGCCGCCCGTGAAACCGACGAGCGAGACCGGACGAGGAAGCCGCGCCATCTCGTCGAGAAACGGCACGGCATCGGCAACGGTGAGCCAGGCGAGCCGGTCATTCTTCGGCGAGCTTTCGATGTAGCAATGCTCACAGGCGATGTTGCACAGCGTGCCGGTGTTGAACCACACCGTGTCTAGGCGCGTCAGCGGCACGGAAGCGCGCCGCTCACCCTTTGCGGTCCAGACGGGATCGGCGAACTTTTCCGCCGCGCCCGGTGGCTGGCTGGTCGATGCCGACGCGGCTTGCTGCATGTGCGCTCCATTCGCTTTCACATGCGATAAGGGATGCGGCGGCGCCTCGCCAAGCGATTTCACGCCGACTTGACCGTCTCAGCGGCCGGAGCGAGCCTTTTGAACCCCGAGACGAAGCCCCGGTCTATCCGGTCCTTGAGATGCCAGACCCAGCGGCCTTCGAAGCTGAAGCGCCCGCGCGCGCCCACCGCGTAGCGTTCCCCTGCCGTGATGAGCTGGAGGAAACGCTTCTGCGGAAGGAAGGGCTTGAGCGGCGCGCCCTCCGCCGCGAGGCGAAGGTTCTCGGCCAGCACGACGCTCTGGCGCACGGCATAGATGCCCGCCTTCGGCACGGCGCGCCCCACAAAAGACGCCACGTCGCCTGTCGCGAAGACGTCCGCGTGCGAGATGCTCTCCATGGTGGGCCGAACCGCGACAAACCCGCGTTCGTCGAGCGCGAGGCCGGTTTCGCCGAGCCACGGCGCGGCGGACGCTTCGACTGTCCAGAAAAGCTCGTCATAGGCCACGACCGCCCCGCAATCGGTGTGCACCGCGCCCGCTTCGACCCGGCTCGCGTTCTTGCCCGTGATCACCTCGATGCCACGCGCGGCGAGAATCCGCTCGAAGCGCGTGCCGAGCCCATGCGAGAACATGTCGAGGATCGCCGCCTTGCGCGTCAGCAGGGTGAAGCCGACAGCGTCGGGGTTGAGCCCCTCGCGTTCGAGATCGGCGCGCAGCACGCGCTCCATGGTGCATATGAGTTCCACGCCACTCGCGCCGCCGCCCACGACCACGAATTGCGCAGAGCCCCTTTGCAGAAGCCGCGCCCGCGCCGCCTCGAAGCCCGCGAGGAATTTGTCTACCGGCTTGATCGCGACGGCGTGCGCGTCCGCGCCCGGCACCTCGTGCGTGTTCGGCGTCGAGCCGGTGTCGATGGACAGGATGTCGAACGGGATGGGCTCGCGGGCTTCGCAGAAAACGCGGCGCGCGTGGATGTCGATGCCCGACACCTCGCTCACGACGAGTTTCGCTCCCGCGAACCGGCAGAGCCCGGCAACGTCGATATGGATGTCGTCGTTCGTATAGAAGCCCGCCATGAGGCCGGGCAGCATCGCGGAATAGGGTGTGCGTGGATGCCGCGTGACGACGGTAAGACGCGCATGCTCGTGCACGCTCTTGCATAACGCACGCAAGGCGTTGGCGTGCGCGAGGCCCGCACCGATGAGCACGATTTCCTTCTTCGCAGGCATCACGCACTCACCTTGACTTGTTCCGGCCGCGATCAATGCGCCGAGCATAAAGCGAGCGCGTTGCCGCGCGTCAAGAAAATGAATGCAAGCTCGCAGAGGGGCAAGCGGCGCCGCGCCTACTCTCGCGGTCCCACGACGACCCGCACGTGCGTCAGAATAGCCTCGCGGACGTGGTCAGGCTGTTTGTGCACGGCCTCGGTCATCGCACGAAGCAACGCGCGCGCACCATGGAGCTGATCGACCAGCGACAAGACCATGGTCATCTCCTCGTCGCCAAGGTCCATGCCATAGCTGAGGTCGCAGAGAAAATGCGTGCGCGCGACGTCCGTCTCGTCGAACAGGAAGCCTTGCGGGCCGCGCCTCGGCTTCACCCACCCGGCGGCGATCCACCGTTCCAGAACCTTTTCGTCGAGCCTGAAGCGGGTGACGATCTCGGTTTCGCCGACCATCATGCTCTAGCCTCCCTGCCTCGGATCATAGGGGTGGTCCTTCTCCCACGCAGTCACGAAATCTTCGAGCGCGGCGTCCGGCTCGGGCGGCAGAACCACCTGAAGCTCCACGAGATGATCGCCCTTCATCTTGCCCTGAACGCCCTTGCCGCGCAGGCGCAGCACGCGCCCGGCATTCGAGTGTTTCGGGATCTTGACGTTCACCCGCCCGGTGACTGTCTCCACCGGGACGGAACCGCCGGACAACGCCTCGCCAAGCGTGACCGGCAAAACCGATCGGATATCCTGCCCTTCGCGTCGGAAAACAGGGTGCGGTAGAACGCTCACGGTGATGAGCGCGTCGCCAGCGGGGCCGCCGCCGATGCCGGGCATGCCCTGCCCCTTCAGGCGCAGCGTCTGGCCGTCCTCCACGCCCGCCGGGATGGTGATGTCGAGCGTCTTGCCGTCGGGCATGTCGACGCGCTTCTTCGCGCCGTTCACCGCTTCGAGGAAGTCGACCGGAAGCGCGTAATGAAGGTCGCCGCCGCGCATGCGGAACTGCGCGCCGCCTGTTCCCGCGCCGGCTTCGCCGCGGCGGCGCAGGATGTCGCCGAACAGGTCGCTGAAATCGCCGGAGCCGCCGAAACCCTCGAACCCACCTTCGGGGCTCGTATAATAGCGCTCTCCCGCGCCCGCATCCGCGTAGTCGCGGTAGTAGCGCCGCTGCGGCTTTTCCTGACCGTGCTCGTCGATTTCGCCCGCGTCGAAGGCGCGGCGCTTTTCCTTGTCGCCGAGGAAGGTGTAGGCGGCCGAGATGTCCTTGAACCGCGCCTCGGCTTCCTTGTCGCCAGGGTTCAGGTCGGGATGATTTTTCTTCGCGAGCGACTTGTATGCCTTGCGGATCTCGTCATCCGTCGCCGCTTTGGAAACGCCGAGAATTGTATAGGGGTCAGCCATGATCGCTGTGGGATGTCCAGAACCTCGCCATTCATTTAGCGGTAACATGCGCGAGGACAAGACTTCGTTTCCAAGCCCGCGAAGGTTCTTGTCCCGCCGGGCTGTAAAGCGACACTCAATTAACGATGCGGTGCGGGTGCTTTTGCGAAACTGTTCAATTCGAGGTAAATTGCGCGCATCAACCATCCGGCCCGCTTCCACTGCATGCCCGCACCGCCCGTTTATCGACGCGTTTTCAGCGCGCTGGCCCTTCTGGCCGGTCTCGCGCCTGCAATCTGCGCTGTCCCGGCGGCGGCGGAGTGGTCGAACGCCTGCGCGAAGTGGCCGCAGAATACGCTCATCGTCGGCCACGACCTTCAGTCGCGCCGCTTCCTTCTCGAACCTTTCGGCGAAGCCGCGGAGCCGATGCCGTTTTTTCCGTCGTCGGCGGGTCGGAACACCTATCGGAAGTCTTTCGCCCTCTATCTCGACGTGTCGGATCGCATCGGCGTCTTCACGAGCCGCGCGCCGCGCACCTGCGTTCTCGCGCGTGACGGCGCCCAGCAATCGCCGATGAAGGTGCCCGTCTTCTTCGTGGGGCGGCAGGGCGCGTCGCTGGAGGAACTGAAAGAGGATGCGGAGATGGTCGCATTCGCGCCATCGAAGCTGCTCGACATCGGCACGAGTTTCGCCGATGTGGGCTTCCGCCTGAAGCGCGGCGGCTCGCGTTTTGACGAGATCCGTCCGTTCTTCCTGTGCGGGGTTCCGGCGCTGCTGGTCTGTCAGGGGTCTTGCCCGCCCGACTCGGTCACGCTCGGCGCATCGCTCGTGAATCATCTCGTGAAATCGAGACAGACCGCTGCGACGCGCGCGGAAGAGCCTCGCTCCGTCCAGCCGGAAAAGCCGCTGAAAGAGATCGCACCGGCCAAGCCGCTTCCCGCGCCTGAGAAAGCGGTCGAGCCGAAGCCCGCCGACCCGCAGAGCAAGCCCGAGGTGAAGGACAGGCCCGCGCCTTCGCTGCCGCCAGCGCTAGCCACGCCGCCCCGCCGCCAACTGCCGCCCGCGCTCTCCCAGCCCGCGCCGGTCGTTCCGCCGACGACGCCGTCGCTCATTACGCCGCCGCCGACGCCTTCCGCGCCACAAGAGCAAGTACCGGCGCCGAAGCCTGCCGATGGAAACCGGACGCCTCCGCCGCCTCCACCCGCAACTCCATCGTCGCCCGAGGCATCGCCCAAGACGCAGCCCGATGCCGCTGGTTCGACCGCCGACGCCAAGCCGGCCGGAGGCGAGCCCGCGCACGTCCCGGAGGACGCGTCACCGAAAACCGCCGAGCCCGTCGCTCCGGCGGAGATTGGCAAACCGGCGCTTCAAGGCACGCCCGAACCCCTGGCCGAGGCTGAAAAGCCCGCGCCGAAATCGGAGCCTGCGACCCCCGAAGCGCCTTCGGTGCCTCGACTGTCTCCATCCAGAGAGGACGATCGCGCCCCCGATGCGCAGCAAGAAGCTTCGGACCCTGCGCAAGCTCCTGCTGTCGCTCCGCCTGCGCCGCCCGCTCAACAGCAGCAGCAGCAGCAGCAGGAAGGATCGCCGTCCGCTTCCACTGGCAAGCCCGTCGAAAGCGCCCCTTCCCCGGCCGCACCTTCCGTGGACGGCTCCGTGCCAGGGCAGGATGCGGCCAAGACGCTACGCCGCCTGACGCTGGTGTTCCGGCGGCAATCGGGCGAGATCTTTCCGGCGGAGGACGTGCTTCGCGCCGAGGGCAGCATCAGTATCGACGGCAAGATCCTGACGCCGACGCCTGTCGGACTGGTCGCCGATCTTCCCGAGGCTTCGTTCAGGCGCGCGCAGGATGCCGCCTATCTCGAAATGCAGATGCCGCATTTCCGCATCAGCGATGTGAACAACGACGCCCAACGCGTTGTGGTGACGGTCGAGCCGCTTTTCGTGCGCGCGGCAGACCTTGCGATCAGGATCACGGGCGCGGCGGGGGAGCCTGTTCGCGGCTGCGATCCCGCGCTCGATGTGTCCATGAACCGGCGCATCGGCGAGGGCTGGCCCAAGTTCCAGCCGCAGCAGCGCCCGCGCGGGCTGCCCTTCACCGTCAGCGACGGCAGCGTCTATCGCCTTCGCCTGCCTCCCACCATCGACGCGGGCGAGCTTCTCATCAGCACGGCCGAAGCGGGCGCCGCCGCCATCATCCTCAACGGACCGAACGCGCCCTTGTGCGAACTCGAAGCGCGACCGCTCGTCGACGCGCAGGAACTTCGCGACGGCACCATCGCGCGTTCGCTGCAGCGGGCCGGGTCAACCTTCATCGCGGTGCTCTCGACCAACTCGAAACTGGCCGAGTCGATCGGCGCTTCCGGCGTCGAAGCCATGTGGACGAACGTCTTCGATCTGGTGCGCACGGTGTCGTCGGCGCGGTATGAGAGGAAGGTGCTGGCGCGCGCGCAGGCCGGTGTGACCCTCGATACAAGGAAGATCGAGGTTACCGACGGCGGAACTCCTCTCGCCGACGGCAGCGCGCGCAACGATTTCCTGCGCGAGCTGATTGCCGCTTCGCACGTCAATCCCGCGCCAGAGGCAATCTTCGAACCGGGCTCTCTCGAACGGTATTATCTCGACACCGCGCTGGACGTTATCCGCGCTCAAGCCGGAGTGGTGACGCGGTCTGGCGTGAAGCAGGAGACGCTGCTCGTCGTCACCGGCGATGTGAAGGACGAGAAGGGCAGTTATTTCTGTCAGGAGCCTGTGAGCCGCGATGCGGACCCGTTCGGCGCGCCGAAATGGCTGCGGCTTGCCCGGAGAACTTTCGCGCTCGAAATCTGGAGCGAAGACGCCGCGCGCAGCATGCTCCATGTGTCTCGCGTCAGGCCCGCGCCAAGCGCGCCGGAAGGCGTTTATGTGTGCCGCATGCCGGGCTCGCAAACCGACAAGATTGCGCTTTACGGCGTCCTGCCGTCCGTGCTTCAGGACGACGCGAAACGCGCGCGGGCCTTTGCCTATCTGACCGAGCAGGCGAAGGCGTTCCTGCGTCCGTAAGGGCGGCGGCACCGCGCCGTCAGAGCCCTGCGAGAAAAGCCTGAGCCGCGGCGGGTGCGCGCTCCTTCGCGCCGTCGATGAAATACACGAACACGTCTCGGCCGCCTGCCGCCCAGCCTTCGGCACGCTGCCGCCAGGCCGCGATCTCGGCGGGCGCATAGCCCGTTTCCTCGTCTGCCCGCGCCTTCATAAGCCGCGCATAGACAAAGCTGGCGGTTGGCTCATCGATCAGCGGATAGTCGTCGGAATCCGCAAAGACGATGGCGGCTCCGGCCTTCGCCGCGAGATCCGTGAAGGCGGGTGTGCGAAAGCTCTCGTGGCGGGCTTCGAGCGCGTGGCGCAGGGGATGGCCGCCCGCTTCACGAGGGAGGAGCGCCAGAAACGCCGCCATGTCGTCTCCGTCGAATTTCTTCGTCGGCGCGAACTGCCACAGGATCGGTCCGAGCTTGCCGCCCAACCGGGAAATCCCGCTTGCCATGAAGCGTTCGACCGCTGGCCCCGCCTCCGCGAGCACACGCTTCATCACGGCGGCGCGCGGCGCCTTGATGGAGAACACGAAGCCCTCCGGCGTCTCGTCGCGCCACTTCGCAAACGTGGCGGGCGTTTGCGTGCGATAGAACGTGCCGTTGACCTCGATGGACGGGAGCGCGCGGCTCGCAAACCGAAGTTCGCTCGCATGCGGCAGGCCCTTCGGATAAAAGAGACCGCGCCACGGTTCATAGGTCCAACCGCCGATGCCGGCGCGAATGACGGGGTTGCGTGTGGTCATGAGCCGGAAACGCGCGCGGGCTCGACGAGGTTTCCTCCGTTCTGCGCCGGTGAGAAGTCTCCGCGCAGCCACGACACGAACAAGCCGAGCCATTCCTTCGTGGCGAGGTCCATGCGACGCAGCCCCTCCGATCCGCGCCCGAAAGGCTGCCGCAGATCGTCGGAACCATTCGTCAGATAACCCACCGGCCACGGCACCACCTTGAAGCCCTGTGCCTCGAACAGTGCCGTCGCACGCCGGATGTGGAACGCCGACGTGACGAGGATCCAACGCTGATCCGGCTTCGGCTTGAGCATGGCCGCGCTCAGGGTGGCGTTTTCGAGCGTGTTGCGCGAACGGTCTTCGAGTTGCAGGCGCGGCGGCACAATGCCGAAGCCCGCGAAGAATCGCCGTGCGGCGTCTGCCTCGTTCGGCTCGTCCCCCAACCGCAGGATCAGTCCGCTTCCACCCGAGAAGATGACGGGAACCTCGGGATGGCGCACCGCGAGGCGCAAGGTTTCCGTCACCCGCTCGATGGCTCCCCCCATCGGGATCGCTCGGTCCTCGGACGGGATCGCTCCCGAAATACCGCCGCCGAGGACAATGATTCCGGCTGCCCCGGTTACATCGCGTTCCGTGCCCGGCTTTATGTGGTGTTCCAGCGGATGAAGGAGCCAGTTCGCGAGCGGCGAGAAGGCGACGACGACATAAAGAGCCGTCGCGCCAACGATCAGCCGGAGCGCGGCGCTGCGCTTTCGCAGTGCGAGCAGCCCGATGCCGAGCAGGAGAAGGAGGGCAATGAAGTTGGAAGGCTGAAGCACCGCCCATACCAATTTGGATAGATAAAACATCCGATCCATAGCTTTCAATCGAGGCCGGAATATCCCCGTGTCATGAAAAAGCAGCGCTTTCGCGAAATGCTATGGCAATCTCGCGAAACCTTAGCGAAATTCAACAAGATAAACGCGACCGAGCGCGGCCACCTTGGCCGTCGAATATGACATCTGCCGGATGGGACGAATTTGAGGTCGTCGCGGCAACACCGCGACGAAAAAGACTCCGCCGGGTCATCGCGGGTCTTATGCGAATTAATCTGGTTCTGTACAGGTGACGTTCAGGATGGGCAGCCTATTGTCTGGCTTCTCCTTCACCCGGTGACGCCCGCGTTCGGGCGGGTAAAATTCCGCAAGGCTCATGGCACAATATCCCGTTTTCTTCGACCCTCGAAACAAGCGCGCGGGGCATGTCTCGCGCATAGCATGGGCGCTCGCGATCGTGAGCAGCATCGCGGGGGTTATTTTTCTTTCAAGCCTTTTCGTCTTTCGCTCGTTTCCGGAGGCCACGCAGACGCAGCAACGTTTCGCCGTGCTGAACGACGTCGCGAAAGCGCCCTATCTCCTGCCGCAGGCCCGCAGCCTCGCCTATGCGGCTCAGGCAGACAAGAAGAAGACCAAACATCCGCAGCATCCCTTCTCGGCCACTGCCGCGAAGGCGAAGGCAACGAAGGTTGTGGGAGAGGGGCGTGAAAAGCCGCTCACCATCGGATATTACGTGAACTGGGACGACTCGAGCTTCGCGTCGCTTCGCGCCAACATGCAGAGCCTCGACTGGGTGGCGCCGAGTTGGCTGTTCCTTCAAGGCCCCGACCTGGACCTCAAGATCCAGGTGGACGACAAGGCGCTCGATCTCATCCGCCGCGAGAAACCCGGCATGGCGATCATGGCCATGATCCAGAACGCATCGGGCGCGAAATGGGATGGTCCCGGCCTTGGCCGATTGCTTGCCGACCCCGAAAAGCGCAAGGCCCGCATCGAAGGCATGCTCGCGTTCCTTGAGGAGCACAAGCTGCAAGGTCTCGTATTCGACTTCGAGCAGGTGCCGGACAACGCGCACAATGATTATCTCGCGTTTCTCGGTGAAGTTCGCTCCGCGTTCCAGCCGAAGGGGTTCGTCGTTTCCATCGCGGCTCCCTTCGACGATCCGCGATGGAACTACAAGGCTTATGCCAAGGTCAGCGACTACGTGATGCTCATGGGCTATGACGAGCATTGGGCGGAGGGCGAACCCGGCCCGATCGCGTCGCAGTCATGGTTCTCGACCCGTCTCGCCCTTCGCATGCGCGACCTCGACCCCGCGCATACCATCGTCGCTGTCGGCAATTACGGCTACGACTGGACGGTGGGCAGCAAGGCCCCGGCCGAAGATCTCACCTTCCAGGAAATCATGCTCGCCGCGCGCGATGCCAGGGCGACGGTGGATCTCGACTCCTCCACGCTCAACCCGCGCTTCTCCTATATGGAAGACGGGCAGACGCATCGCGTCTGGTTCATGGATGCGGTGACGGCCTACAACCATCTGCGCGCGGCGGACAAGTATCGTCCAGCGGGATACGCGATCTGGCGGCTGGGGTCCGAAGACCCCTCCCTGTGGCAGGTTCTGCCGCGCAGCTATGGCGCTTCCCCGCCCGCTTCCCTTGAAACCATCGTTCCCACGGCGGATGTGAATTTCATCGGCAAGGGCGAGCTTCTTCAGGTCGCCGCCGATCCGAAGGCGGGCGCGCGAACCTTCAAGACCGACGAACAGAACGCGACCATCGTTGCGGAAAACTACACCGCGATGCCGGCGTCTTTCGTGATCCGGCGTTTTGGCGATGCTCCCGGCAAGATCGCGCTCACGTTCGACGATGGGCCCAGTCCCGAATGGACGCCGAAAATTCTGGAAATCCTGAAAGAGAAGAATGTGCACGCCACGTTCTTCATCATCGGCGAAAATGGCGCGGCCAGTCCGAAGCTCGTGCAGCGGGTGCTGGCGGAAGGCCACGATCTCGGCAACCATACCTTCACGCATCCGAATATCGGCGAGGTCTCCGACAGTGTCGCCGCCATCGAGATCAACGCCACGCAGCGGCTGATCGAGGCGCTGACGGGCCGGTCGACGCGGCTGTTCCGGCCCCCCTATTTCGGCGACGCCGAACCTTCGACCGCGCAGGAAATCGGCCCGCTCGAAGTCGCCGAGCGTCTCGGTTACGTCACTGTGGGGCTCAAGGTGGACCCCGACGACTGGATGAAGCCCACGGCCGACGAGATCGTGCAGCGCATCGTTGCGCAGTCGACCGACCCCGACCTCGAAAAGCGCGGGCAGATCGTGCTTCTGCATGATTCGGGCGGAGACCGCACGACGACCGTGGAGGCGCTCCCGAGGATCATCGACGAGCTTCGCGCGCGCGGCTTCGAATTCGCGACGGTTTCGGAAATGGCCAGCTGGTCCAGGGACCGCGCCATGCCGCCGGTGCCCGCGGACGAGGCTGCGTCCGTCTTCAACCGCTACATGTTCTACACGCTGAACATGTTTCAGAACGCGCTGACGACGCTGTTCATCGCGGCAATCGCGCTCGGCCTCGGCCGGCTCGTCGTGCTGTGCGGGCTGGCAGCTTACGGCAACCGGCGCCGGAAGCGGCGCGCCGATCCTCCTTATGTGGACGATCTTTCCGTGTCGGTGCTGATCCCCGCTTTCAACGAGGCGAAGGTGATTGCCGCGTCGATCCGGCAGATCCTCGCCTCTTCTCACCGGAAGCTCGACGTGATCGTCGTGGACGACGGTTCCACAGATAACACGGCCGACGTCGTGCGCGGCGAGTTCGCGGACGATCCGCGCGTGAGCCTCATTAAGACTTCGAACGGCGGCAAGGCTCACGCCATCAACCTCGCGCTGGCGCAGGCGACGGGCGACATTGTCGTCGTGCTCGACGCCGACACGCAGTTCGAGCCGCTGACCATCTCGCGGCTGGTGCGCTGGTTCGCCGATCCGAAGGTCGGCGCAGTCGCGGGCAATGCGAAGGTCGGCAACCGGATCAACGTTTTGACCCGCTGGCAGGCGCTCGAATACATCACGGCGCAAAACCTCGAACGGCGCGCGCTCGCGACGCTCGACTGCATTACGGTGGTGCCGGGCGCGGTCGGCGCATGGCGCCGCGAGGCAATCACGGGGCTCGGCGGCTTCCCGTCGAATACGCTCGCCGAAGATCAAGACTTGACCATCTCCGTTCAGCGCGCGGGCTACAAGGTGCTGTTCGATGCCGATGCGATCGCGTGGACCGAAGCGCCCGATACGATGGGCGGCCTCGCGAAGCAGCGCTTCCGCTGGGCATTCGGCACGCTGCAATGCCTCTGGAAGCATCGCGCCGCCAACCTCAATCCGCGCTACGGCGCGCTGGGCATGGTCGCGCTGCCGCAGGTGTGGCTGTTCCAGATCGTGCTCGCGCTGATATCGCCGCTGGTGGACCTGCTGCTCCTCGTGCAGATCGTGCGGACCGGTGTCGACTACCTGCAGCATGGCTCGCAGTTCAATCCGGAAAACTTCATGATCACGCTGACCTATTATGCCGTGTTCATGACCGTGGACCTGTCGGCCGCGCTGATCGCGTTCGTGCTGGAAAAGCGGGAAGACCGCTCGCTCCTCTGGTGGCTCGTGCTCCAGCGCTTCGGCTACCGGCAAGTGATGTATTACGTGGTGGCGAAGTCCGTGGTGAGGGCGCTTCAGGGCCGCGTGGTCGGCTGGGGAAAGCTCGAACGCAAGGCGACGGTGCGGGCGATGGAGCCGCGCGAGGCGGATGTGCGCCCGGCGCTGCGGGAAGCGCCCGCCGTTTCCGTTACCGCCGCCGTGCAAGCGCCGGTCGACGGTCTGCCGGGGCATACGCCCGCGACGTGATGGCCGCGCGCGCGAGGCAGTATCGCGCGCGCAAGCACCGCGCGGGCGCGGAACCTGATGGTCGGCTCGCTCAACAGTTTTGCACCGTCTCAGGGACCGAAGTTGAGCGAGTGAAGCCGGATGCGGCGACCAGCACGCGCAATCGGCGAGGGGCGACGATGCCGCCGGTCACGGTGAGAGGCGCGAGACCGGCGCCGAGCTGATGGAGCCTGATCGGTTGATCTGCTGCAGGCCACTGCTCGTGAGCGAACGCTTCGCGATGACGAAGCGCGATGATCGATGAGGCCAGCACGCCGAAGCTTGACCCGGCCAACGCAGTGCTTGCGGATTCCAGCCTCGCAGCGGCCAGCGCCTTTCCAGAAAGTCCTCATGTAAAAATCAAGGCGCCGGGGCGCCAAATTGCAAAAAAGATTTAGAATAATTATATAATGACCGAGTTCTGATCCAGCTTCATTGTGTTTCAGTGCGGGTCGCACCGAGCCCGTATACGCTAAATACCGCTGCTATCAAATTTTCAAAGTCGTTTCCTCCGTTATCGGTGTTGCAAGCGCGTCAGACGCGCAGCTTATCTGAATAAACAATCGTCTAGGCGGCGTTGACATTTCTGAGAATAATGCGGTTAATCAAATGGGCATGCAATACCAGCTTAGAATTACTATAACTTTAGGGCGCGGCGGCCCTTAGCTCGTGGTCTTTGGCGCGAGCAGGCTGCTGGTTGACGATGAGGGGGGCTATGTCGTCTGCTACGCAACTGCTCAACATTTTCGGTGCTGAGCAAGGTCGGCTCCATCGGCTGATCCGGCGGATCACGGGCAATGCGCACATGGCGGAGGATGTTGTTCACGACACCTTTCTCAAACTCATGAACCGCGATGTAAGGGAACGTGATGTCGGTCTGGTGGTCACCACGGCGCGTAATCTTGCGCTCGATGCCATGCGGGCCGAGCAGGTGCGCGCTACCTATGCCAAGAGCGTGTCGACCGAGCAGGTGCAAGCCGGTGAGGTTTGTCCGGAGGACGCGGCTGCGAGCCGGATGGAGTTCGACGCGCTGATGCGCGCGCTGGAAACGCTGCCGCGTCGTACTCAGCGCATCCTGCTTCTGAGCAAGATCGACGGCATGACCCATCCCCAGATTGCACGCACCTTGGGCATCTCGGTCTCTACCGTCGAGAAGGAAATGATCTCCGCCCTCGAATTTTGTCGCGACTGGAAGCGACGGCGCGAGAAAGCTTGAGGCAAAGCTGGCGTTTTTTGTGAAGTTGAGAGCAAGCGCTCCCCGCTCTCGTTGGCCATGTTTCTGCGGCTTGGCGTTGTCCGCCGCGAGCGAGCGTCCCCGGAAAACGTGCGCCCTCTCCATCTGAAATCGACGGCCAGAGCGCTGGGGTTCAATCTGCTCAGGCCTTAATATAAGTCTAAACGCGCTTCAAGAACTGACGATTTGCGAGAGAACGCTTTGCGATGGAATCCGCAACCGACGACAGCGAGGACCGCGAGCGGGCTTCGCGCGAGGCAACCGAATGGTTCGTCCGCCTCAACAACCCCCTCGCCTCCGAAGCGACGCGGCGCTCATATCAGACCTGGCTTGCGGCCGATCCCGCCCATCATGATGCGATGCGCGATGTCTCTGAACTGTGGGGGGCGCTCGACCGCCCGGCGGCGCAGCTTGCGGCTACCGGCTGGCATCGCGCCCCCGACCGCTCTGAAAGGCAACAGCGCGCGGAGCGGCTTCGAGGATTCAGATACGCCACAGCCGCGACAGTCATGGTGCTCCTCTCGGGTGCCGTTGCCATATGGCGAGATGCGGGCCTTCTCGACCGTGCTTTCGCCGATGTTGCGACGTGGCCCGGGGAACGGCGTGAAGTCCGCCTGGTCGACGGCACGATGGCCTTTCTTGACGGCGATACAGCCCTTGACAGTCGTATGGGGAAGGAATTCCGCGAGATCACCCTCCTGCGCGGCAGGGTCTGGTTCGATGTCGCATCGGACAAGACACGTCCTTTCATCGTGCATGCAGGGCGCGTCGATTCCCAGGTGCTCGGTACAGCCTTCGGGGTCGATCGCGAGGCCGGTGCCGTCACCGTGGAGCGTGGCGAGGTTGCCGTGTCCGATGCACACCTCTCACGCAGCCCGGTGCGGCTGAAAGCGCGGCAGAGCGTTGCGCTGCAGAATGACAGCTTGGGCTCGCCCGTTGCCGTCGATCCTGACCAGGCTCTCGCCTGGCGTCGTGGGTTGATCATTCTTGACCGGGCTCCCCTTTCCCGAGTCGTCGAAGAACTTGGCAAAATGACGCCCGGCCGCGTCCTGTTCGCCAATCCGGAGCTGAAGCGCCTCACGCTCTCCGGCACCTTTCGCGCCGACGATCCGGCAACTGTCCTGGAGGCGGTGCGAAGCGCGCTCAACGTCCGAATCTTGTCTGTGCCCGGCTTCGCGACCCTGATCTATCGATGAGTCTCACTTTTTTTGCGGGGTTTGCCCCTCCCGCCCGTTGAACACATGGGTGGGGCCGCTGGACGCGTGCCCCGAGTATGGGTGTGGGGCATTACTATGCAGAACTACGCAAGAATCGCAGCGCTGAGCTGCGGTGTTTCTATGTGCGCGTTATCGTTCGTCTTCTCCGATATGCCTGCGGCGTGGGCTCAGGCGAACGCCACCTACGATTTCAATATTCCGGCCAGGCAGCGTCTTTCCGCGCTTGCCGACTTCACGGCGGCGACCGGCATCCAGGTGGTTCGTGCGGGAACCGGTGCTATCGGTGGATCCTCAAAGCCCGTCAAGGGACGGCATTCGGCGGAAGCGGCGCTCGGGGCGATCCTCGCCGGTTCGGACCTGACCTATCGCTTCACGGGCTCACGAACGGTCGCGATTGAGACGCAGGGCGGAGATGCGGGCGCAGGCGCCGGCGGTATTGCAGGGGGCATAGCTCTTGATACGATCGACGTCAGAGGCGCGGGGGAAGGCATCGGGCGAGACGGCGTCAGCGAGGTCAACATCACGAGCGCGGACCTCGAACGTCACAACGCCACCGACGTCAGGGGCGTTTTCAGAGGAGAGCCGCGCGTCACGGTCGGTTCGTCCTTGCCCACCTCTCAGAAGGTATATGTGCAGGGCATCGAGGAAACCAATCTGGCAGTCTCGATTGACGGCGCGCGCCAGAATAACAAGGTCTTCCATCACAACGCGACGACGGTGATCGATCCGAGCCTTCTCAAGGCCGTGCGCGTCGATGCGGGCGTGGCTCCCGCCGATGCGGGCCCAGGCGCACTTGGCGGCGCGATCGCTTACGAGACCAAGGATGTCGCGGATCTGTTGTCCCAGGATGGCGTCGGCGGCTTTCTGAAGACGACCTACAATTTCAACAGCAATACCTCGACGAATAATCTTGCTGCCTACGGACGCCAGAACGGTTTCGAGGCCCTCGGCTCGTTCAATTATGCCAAGGGAAGCAATTTCACTGCCGGCAATGGAGGCGAAGTGCTCGGCACAAAGACGGACTTCCTGAGCGGCCTCGGCAAATTTGCCTATGAGAGCGCCGGCGGCCATCGCTTCGAGATCAGCCATGAGCAGGTGCGGGACGACGCCCTCCGGCCCTTTCGTGCGAACGCCGCGCGAATGGCTGCAGACGAGTCGAAGTGGCCCGTCCTGCGCCCCTATACGCTGGATCGGCAGAATACAGTGTTCACCTATACTGATCAGACGCCGGTTGGCTGGTGGGATCCAAAAATTGTGCTGGCCTATAATAAATCGAACGTGATGATAGATCAGTATGTAACAAAGACATACATTTACGATTACACCAGTGAAGGTATCACCGATAGCCTTAACGGACGCTTTGAAAACAAATTCGCCTTGTCGCTTGGAAATGTCGTAACGGGCGTGGATTTCTATCGCGAGCGTGCAAAATACATCGGCAATACGCCTTCGACAGCGGAAAAAGCCCTGAATTTCGGCGCCTACGCTCAGGCGAGGCTGACGCCTTTGGAGCGCACGAAGCTGTCTTTCGGCGTGCGTGGCGATCACCAGCGCTTCGAGGGCGTCAACGGCTTTGAATCAAGCGATCAAGGCCTCAGCTCCAATGTTTCGGGCGAATACGAACTGGCGAGCTTTCTTTCCGTCAAGGCCGGGTATTCCCATGTCTGGGCGGGCGTTCCGCTTGCGGAGAATTACGTCCAGAACTCAGCCTGGAATTACGGCGCCGGACCGAAGTCGGTAACGTCTGACAACTACACCGCTGGCTTCGTCATCCCATACGGGGCCCTGCGGTTCGAAGCGGGCGTGTTCCAGACCGAAATCGATAATGCGCGCGTGCCACTTTACAAGGAGCCTTTGCGCGCCTTCGACGTGCAAACGCGCGGCTTCAACCTCAGCGCCGCCTATGATTGGGGCGACGGCTTCGCGCGCGTGCGATTTGTGCGCACTGACGCGGAGATCGACGGCAAAAAGGCCGACACCTATCTTGGAAACTACCTCACGGCCCCGATCGGCGACGTGCTGACACTCGAAGCGGCGCATACCATCGCGCAATGGAACGTAACCGTCGGCGCCGATATCGAAATCGTTTTCGACTATGACGAACTCACGCAACGGACGGATAGCACGTTCGGCACGATCAAGGGCTATCAGGTCGCCAATGCCTTTGTCGAATACCGTCCGCCGTCGCTGCGATCACTGACGCTTCGCGGCGAGGTGAAGAACATCTTCGATGCGACTTATTCCGCGCGCGGAACCTACGGTCTTGAGTATGGCACCGGCGTTGTGCAGCCTCTCTATGAAACCGGACGCACCTTCCTGGTCAGCACGAAGATCGATTTCTGATGCAGGGATTTCGTCGGGTCTGACGGTGAGGGCATGACGTTTGCTCCTGACCTGCTCAACAGCGTCGTGCCGCTTCATCGGCGGCTCGGCGCTGCAGCGCTCTCGGCGACGGATGGCAACGCGATCCCGCAGGAGAGAAAGGCGCTTTTCAGCCTTGCGCGAGGCGCTGACAAGGCGCGAAGACGTGTCGAAGTGATCTGAGACTCGGTGAAGGTCTTCCGTCTCGGGCTGGGACTTAGCTTTAATGCCAAGCGAAACGGCTCGCGTTCCGCGAACGCCGCTGGAAGCCTTATACAGCAATGTGACGTTGTGGTGCCGGCTGAGGGATTTGAACCCCCGACCTTCGGTTTACAAAACCGCTGCACTACCACTGTGCTAAGCCGGCACGGCGCCACACTCTGCGTACGCAGCGCACACTCTCAGTGCAAATAACAAATCGCGCCTGTTTAGGCAACCGCTCGACGGCGACGATTGGCGAAATCCTGTGGTCGCGTGCTGAAGCGCCTCTTCCCCTTGGCGACGGGTGATCTGCCGACCGAGGCCTGGGACTGCATTCGGGTCTTGAATTCGTGTGCAAGTCTGCCGTAATCCGACGTAAAATCGTGCAACGTGACGTAATTTGTGGTGCACCCTGCACACCATCTCGCCGTTCTCGTCGGCGGGGAACGGAGACCTACGCGCCATGACGGCATCCTTGCGCATCGCCTGCGCTCAGCTCAACCCCGTTGTGGGCGACCTCGCCGGAAACGTGGCGCTCGCTCTTGAAGCTCGCGGGCAAGCGAGCGCGCCCGGCGCCGATCTGGTTGTCTTTCCCGAACTTTTTCTTGCGGGTTATCCCCCCGAGGATCTGATTTTGAAGCCCGCCTTCGTGGCGGCCTGCATGGATGCGGTGCGCGCGCTGGCGGCGGAGACGGCGGATGGCGGCCCGGCGCTGCTCGTCGGCACGCCATGGGGGGAGGACGGCAAGGTTTACAACGCCGTTGCACTGCTTGCGAGCGGCCGCATAGAGGCGCTGCGCTACAAGGTGGATCTGCCGAATTACAGCGTGTTCGACGAGAAGCGCGTGTTCGCGCCGGGGCCCCTGCCCGAGCCGGTGGATTTCGCCGGGCTGCGTCTCGGCCTGCCGATCTGCGAGGACATCTGGACGCCCGCGATTGCCGGTTCGCTTGCGGCGCGCGGCGCGGAGCTTCTGGTTTCGCCGAACGGATCGCCCTTCACGGTGAAAAAGCGCGCCCAACGGCTCGACGTCGCCCGCGCACGCGTGGCTGAAACCGGCCTGCCGCTTCTTTATGTCAATCAGGTGGGCGGGCAGGACGAGCTTGTGTTCGACGGCGCGTCCTTCGCGCTCAATAGCGACGGCGCGCTCGCGGCGCAGCTTCCCGCATGGGAGACGGCGCTTGCGATCACCGAATGGCGACGGGACGCAGGTGGCTGGGCCTGCGTCGACGGCCCAAATGCGCGCGTCGAGGAAGGGCGTGAAGCCGCCTATCTCGCCTGCGTGACAGGGCTTCGCGATTATGTGGAAAAGAACCGCTTCCCTGGCGTGGTCCTCGGGCTCTCGGGCGGCATCGACAGCGCAATCTGCGCCGCGATAGCGACGGACGCGCTCGGCGCCTCGCGGGTTCACTGCATCATGCTGCCCTATCGCTACACGTCGAACGCCTCGCTCGACGACGCGGCCGCCTGCGCCGAAGCGCTCGGCGTGCGCTACGACATCGTGCCGATCCATCCGGCGGTCGAGGCGTTCAGCGGCATGCTCGCGCCGCTGTTCAAGGGCGCCGAACCGGGGCTCGCCGAAGAAAATCTGCAATCGCGCATTCGCGGCACGACGCTGATGGCCGTGTCGAACAAGTTCGGCGGCATGGTCGTGACCACGGGCAACAAGTCCGAGGTGTCGGCTGGCTACGCCACGCTCTACGGCGACATGAACGGGGGCTTCAACCCGATCAAGGATCTCTACAAGACGGAGGTCTTCGCGCTGTCGCGCTTCCGCAACGAGCATGTGCCGAAGGGCTGCCTTGGGCCGGGCGGCGTCGTGATCCCGGACAACATCATCACCAAAGCGCCGACCGCCGAATTGCGCGAGAACCAGACCGATCAGGATTCGCTGCCGCCTTACGACGTGCTGGACGATATTCTCGAAAGCCTCGTGGACCGCGAAGAGCCGTTAAGCGTGATCGTCGCGCGCGGGCATGCGCCGGAAACCGTGAAAAAGGTCGAGCGCCTGCTCTATCTTTCGGAATACAAGCGGCGGCAGGCGGCCCCCGGCGTGAAGATCACCGAGAGGAATTTCGGGCGCGACCGCCGCTATCCCATCGTCAATCGGTTTCGTGAGACGGTGGGGTGAGGGGGAGGAAAGTGAAATCGGAGTGACGCCTCAAGTTAGGTGGAAGAGCCGTTTGCGCGGACGCTGGCTGCGGTCAGCGATGCCGCATTCCCCCTGAGCGTGCAACCCATCCTAAAGCTACATTTTCGCTTGCGAAGTCTATTGTCTCAAGGTAGCAAATTTGCTACATATGACATACTGGACCGTTGAAACGCTGAACGCCGCCGTCGACGCTGAGCTTGAGGCTTTGCCTGCCGACATGCGGGCGCGCTTTGTCCGCATCGCCCGCATGATTGAAGCGCTAGGCTTGGAGAAGGTTGGCCACCCGCACGTCGATCACATCAATGGGGCGCTTTGGGAAATCCGCATGAAGGGCGCCGACGGAATCGCGCGGGCGCTTTATGTAACGGCGAGGGGTAAAAGAGTGGTGGTGGTGCGTGTGTTTGTGAAAAAGACACAGAAAACGCCTCGCCAGGAGATCGAGTTAGCCCTGAAAAGGGCGAAGGACGTGATATGACTCGCGTGACAGATTTGCACGAACGGTGGATGGATGAGCCCGAATACGCGGAGGCGTATGCCGAACTCGAAACGGAGTTCGCGCTCGCCCGCGAGATGATCGAGGCTCGCGCCCGCGCTGGCCTTACCCAGGATGAGCTTGCGAGCCGTATGGACACCTCACGGACCGTCATTGCCCGGCTTGAAAGCGGCCGCAGCCTTCCGTCCACGCGGACTTTGAAGCGCTTTGCTGCCGCCACGGGGAGCCGTCTCGCCATCTCTTTCGTTCCTGCTTCTAAAAAGGCCCGCAAGGAAAGGACGGCCAAGCGCGCAGCGTCGGCATAACACGGTCGCGCTGGCGCTTCGTGACTGATCGAGCACTTCGATTACTACGCAAGCAGACGCAAAAGGCGTAAGCGATAAGTTCATTCAATGGTACAAGCCTAAAACCGTGAGCGTCCACCTGCCCCCGCCAAATCGCTACAAGCAAAGGCCCGCTTCGCAGCCAAAAGCCGAGCATCCATGACCAACGCCGTCAAAGTCCGCTTCGCGCCGAGCCCCACGGGCCGGCTTCACATCGGCAACATCCGCTCTGCCGTGTTCAACTGGCTGTTCGCGCGGCGCGAGGGCGGCGTTTTCGTGCTGCGCTTCGACGACACGGACCTCGAACGCTCGAAGGAAGAATATGTCGACGGCATCCGCGAGGACCTGCGCTGGCTCGGGCTTTCGTGGGACGAGGAGTTCCGCCAGTCGGAGCGCTTTGCCTTTTATGCCGAGACGGCGGAAAAGCTGAAGCGCGCGGGGCGGCTTTATCCGGCCTACGAGACGGCGGCGGAGCTTGAGCGGCGGCGCAAGTTGCAAATGGCGCGCGGCAAGCCGCCGGTTTACGACCGCGCGGCGCTGAACCTCACCGACGCCGAGCGCGCGGAACTCGAGGCCGCCGGACGCAAGCCGCATTGGCGCTTCAAGCTCGACCAGCGGCCGACCGCGTGGGACGACCTCATTCGCGGGCCGCAGGAAATCGACGCGGGCACCATCTCCGATCCCGTGCTGATCCGCGAGGACGGCACGCCGCTTTACACCTTCACGAGCGTGGCCGACGACGCCGACACCGGCGTCACGCACATCATTCGCGGCGAGGACCACGTCACCAACACGGCGGTGCAAATCCAGCTTTTCGAGGCGCTGGGCGCGCCCGTGCCGCGTTTCGCGCATAACAATCTGCTCATCGGCGCACAAGGGGAGGCCTTGTCGAAGCGCATCGGCTCGCTGTCCATCGCGGGGCTGCGGGAGGACGGGTTCGAGCCGCTCGCGGTGATGACGCATGCCGCGCTCATCGGCACGTCGGAGGCGTTGCAGCCGCATGACGGCCTCGACACGCTGGCGAAGCTGTTCGACTTCGGCAAGATCTCGCGCGCCCCCGCGCGCTTCGACCCCGCCGAACTCGCGGGACTGAACGCGAAGCTGCTGCATACGACGCCCTTTGAGGCGGTGGCGGATCGGCTTGCGGCGCGCGGTATCGATGGCGGCGAGGCCTTCTGGCTGGCCGTGCGCGCGAACCTCGAAGTGTTCGCCGATGTCGATCTGTGGTGGCGCGTCGCAAGGGGCCCGATCACGCCCGTGATCGAGGATGCCGCGCTCGTCGGGAAGGCGCTGGCGCTGTTGCCGCCGGAGCCGTGGGATCATAACACGTGGAAGAGCTGGACCGACGCCGTGAAACAGGAGACCGGCGCAAAGGGCCGCGCTCTGTTTCATCCCTTGCGCCTCGCGCTGACGGGACTGGAACGGGGACCGGAACTCAAGGATTTTCTGCCTCTCATAGGCAGGCGGGAGGCGGCCGCGAGATTGGCGCAAGGCTGAAGGCTTGCGTTCAGTCCTATTTCCAAGCCAATCATGAGTTCATGAGCAAATTGCATGGTAGCGGTGTTTCCCATATTCTTGCGCCGCTTTGAAAAGCCGCGAGCCGTATGTGGAGTTTTCGTTGATAGGGCCAAACCAGCTAGCTGCTTTACGAGATTTTTTCTCGAACGTTGAAGGTGATTTACCTGAAATCGTTGCGCGGATGTACGATCGCTTTTTTGAGGCGGTGCCGGAAGCGGCTTCTTTATTCAAGGGCGACTTCGCGGCGCAACAGTTGCAATTCGCCTCGATGTTGCGCAGCACAATCGCGTTGACGCGGTCGAGTCAGCTATGGCCGGTCGACCCCGAAGCGGGCCGCGCCTCGCTGCCGGAGATTGAATATCTCGGGTTGCGCCACGCCTGCGCAGGCGTTCAGACCGAGCACTTCGCTGCGATGAAATGGGCCTTGGCGCGCACGCTCGCCGAAATGTATCCGACGGATTTCGACCGGGACATCGAGGATGCGCTCGGTTTCATTTTCGACGTCGTCTCGAAGGCGACGAAGACCGGCAGGGCGCCGGTCGTCCGAAAGGGAAAATGAAAGGCGCCGGCCCATAAGTCGACACCCTCAAAAAGAAATCCTAATACCGTGCGCCGCTGGCCGGCTCCCGTTTCATTTGCTGCGCGCGCGCCTTGAGGCGAGCCTGCTGGCGCTTCTGCGTCGCCCGTTTGGCAGCCTGCGAGCGATCCCTGACGGGATTGGCCCGGTTCTGCAGGGCGCGTGAAAGCTGCCGCGAGGCCTGAGCATTGTCGATCCCTTGTCCCGTTTGAGCCGTGACCGAGCCGGGAATTGCCAGGATCGTAAAGAGAGGAATTGCCGCAAAGACGATGAGTTTCATGAACATGCCCGCGTTGGTGAGTTCGGGTGAGCTTCGGCTGGGAGGCCGCCGAAGCTCAGTCTCATGGATCGGATCAGCCGCGCCCGCCATATTGCCCGCTGCGCTGACCGCTGGTGCGGGCCTTGGCGCGTCGATCGCTCGACTTGCCGAGCTGACCGGCCTTGTTCTTTGCCTTGTTCAGGTGGCTCTTGCCAGACTGGCTGTGCTGGCTCTGATTTCGGCTCGCCGCATCGGCATTGAATGAAGCCGCTGTGGTCAGAAGGAACACAGCCGCGACCGCAAGCGCTAACGTCTTCATGGACATTGCCTCTTCATTGTTGGAACGTGTTAAGGCAGGCTAGGCGTGCATGGCTTAACTGAAGATTACCGCCATAACGCTTGGCCATTGAATAGAGTAATGAGCGTTACCTGATAATTGCGATAAAAAGTACACTGCAATTCAGAGGACCAGATCCATGCTAAAATTGGCAGTCATACCGGTGGCATCGCTCCTCCTAGTGGAAGCGCCGCCTAACGATAGTGACGATAAGCTTGTTCGTGTCGGCTTTTGCCTTCCGAAAACCGTTCGTTTCTCTCAGTGCATCAATGGTACGGCCTACGCTTGCGTTCGCACGCGGCATATGAACTGCCGGACCAAAACCTCGTGCACGCCGAGTTCGCAGACATGTCCGCGAAAGCCCGGCCTGCTACAGCGGTGACAACCCGGCCGGGGAATCACGCCTGGGGGATCACGATTGCGTGCCCGTTCCGGCGATCTTGATGTATTGGCGTGGCCCGCGCGAAATTCTTGCGCGGTCGGGCGATGTGTAGGGCTCTCGCTCCACGCAAACCGGACACATGACAAAAATGTAATATGTCAGCGGGCGATCTTGTTTCTAGATTGCGGCAGCACTTTCATCTCGTGACGTCATGAAATCGCCGCACCACTACTGGCGCCATCGCCGGAAAGAGCTATATCTCCAGCGACTCTTTGCAGAAGGATGCCGGATTGCCGATGTTTCAAGCTCCATCATATGGAACGCGCCCCTGTTCAACCCCATCTGGATCGGGCACACTGACCAAAATCAAACTTCTTGGTGTCCTGCTCATGGCTTTAGCGCTTTCTCCCCTCGATACCGTCGCCGCAGCGCAAACATCGTCTCCCTCGCGACTCGCCTATCACGGCACGCTGGATAACGGCCTCGAAATCGTGGTTATCCCGGATCGCCGCGCGCCAGTCGTCACGCATATGGTATGGTACAAGGTCGGCGCAGCGGACGAACCGCTAGGCAAGTCGGGCATCGCGCACTTCCTCGAACATCTCATGTTCAAGGGCACCGACAAGATCCCCGCCGGCGAATACTCGAAAATCGTTGCGCGCCTCGGCGGGCAGGACAACGCTTTCACCGCACAGGACATCACGGCCTATTTCCAGCGCGTCGCCAAGGACAAGCTTCCGAGGGTGATGGAGATGGAAGCCGACCGCATGGCGAACCTCAAGCTCGCCGAGAACGATGTGCTCACCGAGCGCAAGGTCATTCTCGAAGAGCGCCGGAGCCGCGTCGACAATGATCCTTCGTCGCTGCTGCAAGAGCAGATGATGGCCTCGCTCTACACGGCGCACCCCTATCATACGCCGGTCATCGGCTGGGAAACCGAGATGAAGGGCCTGACCCGCGAGGACGCGATCGCTCATTACAAGAAGTTTTATGCGCCGAATAACGCGATCCTCGTTGTCACGGGCGATGTGGAGCCGGAGCAGGTGGTGGAACTCGCCAAGGAAACCTATGGCAAGATCCCGGCGAACTCCGCTGTCGGTGCGACGCGAAAGCGCCCGGTCGAGCCGGAACCGGTTGCCGAAAAACGCGTGCTTCTGCGCGACGGCCGCGTCGGCAAGGCGTCGCTTGAGCGTTATTACACCGCGCCGAGCTTCAGCACCGCCACCGGCCGCGAAGCCGAGGCGTTGCAGTTGCTCGCTCGTATCGTCGGTGCGAGCAACACGAGCCGCTTGTACAACAAGCTCGTGCGCGAAGAGAAAAAAGCCTCCGCGGCGAGCGCCTGGTACAGCGGGCTGGCGCTCGACAATGGGCGCTTCGGCTTCTACGCGGTGGCTGCGGGCGACAACAAGCTCGAAGATATAGAGGCGTCGATCGATGGCGTGATCGATGACGTGATCCGCAATGGCGTCACCGACGAAGAGCTGGCGCGTGCCAAGACAAGCGAAATCGCCAACCTTATCTACTCATCCGATAGCCAGCAGAGCCTCGCGCATACTTACGGCTGGAGCCTCGCCACCGGCCGCACTGTGGACGATGTCGAAGCCCGCGCCGATCGCCTGAAGGAGGTCAAGCGCGAAGACGTTCAGGCCGTCGCAGCGAAGTACCTGAAGCGTAAGCGTTCTGTCACGGGCTATCTCATTCCGGAGCCTTCTCAGGTGGCCAAGGTCGATCCCCGTCCGGCTTCCGCTGGCGGCACGTTGCATTAAGGAGCGGAAGACCCACATGAGCCCCACGATTTCCGGCAACCGACTGTTGACGTCGCTCGCCGCATCAGCCCTGTTTATCTCGCTCCTTTTCGGAGCAGTCCTGCCAGCGAGTGCCATGCAGATTCAAAACGTTGTCAGCAAGAAAGGTATCGAAGCCTGGCTTGTGGAAGATCACAGCCGTCCGATACTCAGCCTTCAGTT
Source organism: Rhodomicrobium sp. (assembly GCF_047605405.1). Taxonomy (NCBI): domain Bacteria; kingdom Pseudomonadati; phylum Pseudomonadota; class Alphaproteobacteria; order Hyphomicrobiales; family Hyphomicrobiaceae; genus Rhodomicrobium; species Rhodomicrobium sp. The sequence continues at coordinate 43,933 of NZ_JASGFR010000019.1, forward strand.
CGCCTTCAAGGGCGGCTCGACGCAGGACCCCGACGGCAAGTCGGGCGTCGCGACCTTCGTTTCGGGCATGCTGGATGAAGGCGCGGGGGATCTCGATTCGCAGGGCTTCCAGAGGCGCCTCGAAGAACTCGCCGCGAAGATGTCCTTCAGCGCGAACTACGACAACTTTTCCGGCTCGTTCCAGACGCTGACGCAAAACCGCGAGGAAGCCGTCAAGCTTCTGCGCGCGGCCTTGACCGATCCGCATTTCGACGCGGAGGACGCCAACCGCATCCGCGAACAGCTTCTGGCCAATCTCCGGCTGGAGGAGAAAGACCCGGACAAGATCAGCTCCATCGAGTGGTACAAGCTCGCTTTCGGCAGCCATCCCTACGGCCGCTCGTCGAACGGCACGGTGGACAGCATTCAGGCCATCACGCCCGACGATCTGAAAGCCTACCGCAAGCGAATCTTCGCGCGCGATAATCTGAAGGTGGCCGTTGTCGGCGATATCGACGCGAAGCAGCTCGGCGAACTGCTCGACACCGTTTTCGGCGACCTGCCCGAGAAGGGCGATCTCAAGCTTGTGCCCGAGGTGACGCTTGCGAATGTCGCCAGACAGCGTGTCGTGGCGATGCCCAATCCGCAGTCCGTCGTGCAGTTCGGTTTCCAGGGCTTGAAGCGCAAGGATCCCGACTTCATCCCGGCGTTCATCCTGAATTATGTCGTCGGCGGCGGCGGCTTCTCGTCGAAGCTGATGCAGGAGGTGCGCGAGAAGCGCGGCCTCGCTTATGGCGTCTACACCTATCTCTATCCGCTCGACCACGCGGGCATCTTCGCCGGCGGCGTCGCGACGGAAAACAAGAGTGTGGCGCAGTCCCTCGACCTCATCCGCGCAGAGCTTGAGCGCGTGTCGAAGGAGGGCCTGACCGACGCCGAGCTTCGGCAGGCGAAGGACTATCTCATCGGCTCCTATGCGCTGCGTTTCGACACCAGCGGAAAGATCGCGGCGCAGCTTCTCGCGATCCAGCTCGACGGACTGGGCGCCGATTACATCGAGCGCCGCAACGGCGAGATCGAAGCCGTGACGGTCGACGACGTGAAGCGCGTCGCGAAGCGGCTTCTCGAACCGAAAAACCTCATCGTGACGGTTGTCGGCGAGCCGGAAGGCGTGAAGGAAGTGGGGCTGTAAGCCTCCGCTTCCGTTTTTTGATGTTTAACGGCCGGACCAATGTCCGGCCGCGTCCATTTAGGCAAATGATGATGGACCACGACGATATTGGTATAATGATCGATAAGATTGACGTTAGAAATACTCACGGCTCTGGTTCCGAGCGACTTTTTGATATTTCTATTTTCTATAAGGTCGTCTTTTCTAACTTAGGCGATTGCACGCTGCGCATAGATATCGATCGTGCATCGAGCATTGACGCCGCATTAGGCGAAGCTGCCGTTGAATTGGCCTGCTGCTTAAGCCGCGCAGCGAATGCAGCGAGAGCAAACGAGGCGTAGGAGAATTTAGCCGGAAAAGATTGCATCGCGCGGCGTTCCTGTCCAAATCTGCGGGGACCACAAACAAGCTGGAACCAACGCCCCGCACATGGCCGCACCGCTTCTCACGCTTCAGAACATCGAGCTGACCTTCGGCGGCACGCCGCTTTTCGAGGGCGCGAGCCTTGTCGTATCCGAGGGCGACCGCATCGCGATCGTGGGCCGCAACGGCACCGGCAAATCCACGCTCATGAAGATTGCGGCGGGCTTGATCGAGCCGGACGGCGGCAGCCGCTTCGCGCAGCCCGGCGCGATCATGCGATACCTGCCGCAGGAGCCGGATTTCGGCGAGCACGCCACGGTGCTGTCCTACGTGGAAAGCGGTCTCGGCCCGACGGACGATCATTATCAGGCGCGGCTGCTCCTCGGCGAACTCGACCTTACCGGCGAGGAAGCGCCCGGCACGCTCTCGGGCGGCGAAGCCCGCCGCGCGGCGCTTGCCCGCATCCTTGCGGCGAACCCCGACGTGATGCTGCTCGACGAGCCGACAAACCACCTCGATATTCAGGTGATCGAGTGGCTCGAAAAGCGCCTCGCCGCGATGAAAGCCGCGCTCGTCATCATCAGCCACGACCGGCGCTTCCTCACCAACCTGTCGCGCTCGACCGTGTGGGTGGATCGCGGCACCACGCGAACGCTCGACTTCGGCTTCGGCAAGTTCGAGGACTGGCGAGACGAATTTCTGGCGCAGGAAGAACTCGACCGGCACAAGCTCGCGCGCAAGATCGAGCGCGAGGCGGACTGGCTGCGCTACGGCGTCACCGCGCGAAGGAAGCGCAATGTCCGCCGCCTCGGCGCGCTGCACGCATTGCGCAACGAGCTTCGCACGGCACGACGGGCGCCCGGCGCAGCAAGGCTCGAAGCGGCCGAGGGCGCGCAATCCGGCAAGCTCGTGATCGAGGCGGAGGGCGTCTCGAAGTCCTTCGGCGGCGACAAGCCCGTGGTCGAGAAATTCTCCACGCGCGTCATGCGCGGCGCGCGCATCGGCCTCGCGGGACCGAACGGCGCGGGCAAGACGACGCTGCTCAAGATGCTGATCGGCGCGCTGGAACCCGACGAAGGCGCGGTGCGCCTCGGCACCAATCTCGAAATCGCCGCGCTGGAGCAGAACCGCGACAGCCTCAAGCCCGACATGACCGTCGCCGACGCGCTGACGGGAGGGCATGGCGACCTCGTGGTGGTGAACGGTGCGGCTCGCCACGTCGCCTCCTACATGCAGGACTTCCTGTTTCTGCCGGAGCAGGTGCGCTCGCCGCTGAAGGTGCTCTCGGGCGGAGAGCGCGCGCGGCTGATGCTCGCCCGCGCTTTCGCGAAGCCGTCGAACCTGCTTGTGCTCGACGAACCGACGAACGACCTCGACCTCGAAACGCTCGACGTCCTCGAAGAACTGCTGGACGATTACGGCGGCACCATCATGCTCGTCAGCCACGACCGCGACTTTCTCGACCGCGTCGCGACGTCGATGATCTGCCCTGAAGGCAACGGCCAGTGGATCGAATATGCGGGCGGCTACTCCGACATGCTCGCGCAGCGCGGCGGGCGCGGTTTCGGCGCCGAGCCCGCGAAGACGAGGCCCGCGCAGGAAGCGAAGCCGAAGGCCGCGGCGTCCGGCGGCGATCAGCCGAAGCCGAAGCGCAAGCTCAGCTTCAACGAGAAGCATGCGCTCGAAACGCTGCCCGCGAAGATGACGGCGCTCGAAAAAGAGATCGGCACGCTTCAGGTAAAGCTTGCCGACCCGAACCTCTACACGAAGGACCGCAAGGCGTTCGATCAGGCGACCGCTGCGCTCGCGAAGGCGCAGGCCGAATTGACCGAGGCGGAAAACCGCTGGCTCGAACTCGAAATCCTGCGCGAGGAACTGGGGCTTTAGATCGGCCTGCGCTTTGACTTAGGGAGCGGGGGGGCGATTTTTGCTGTAATTCGCCGCGGCCATCCCATGTAAGCGTGGTAGCAGGCTGAAAGAAACGCGGTCATGTGCAAACCGCGTCCGAGTGATCCTTACGGCGCCGCCCCGCAGCTGGCGGCACGGACATTATCTCCGCGCACTTACGCAAGGAGCGCTCATGCGCATTCACGTTGGCAGTGAACTGACATTCGACTTTCCTCAGCCGACGCCGATCATTGCCCTTCTCAACGTGCACTACTCTCGCTTTTCCGATCTCGAACGCCCGGATTGTCTCACAACGACCCCGGCCGCGCCCACAGAAGGGTATCGCGACAGTTTCGGTAATTGGTGCACTCGGGTTGTCGCTCCCGCCGGGCGCTTCACGCTCAAGACCGATGCCGTGATCCGCGATAGCGGCGCATCCGATCCGGTGGACCTGAATGCCTTGCAGCATCAGGTCGAGCACTTGCCTGCCGATACGCTCCAGTTTCTTCTCGGCAGCCGCTATTGCGAGACCGACGTCCTGTCGGAGGAGGCCTGGCGGCTTTTCAAGCATCAGCCGCTCGGATGGCCGCGTGTGCAGGCGGTTTGCGATTTTGTGCATAACCATCTTTCGTTCGGCTACGAACATGCCCGCTCCACCCGCACCGCCGCGCAAGCCTACGCAGAGCGGCGCGGCGTCTGCCGGGACTTCGCCCATCTGGCAATCACTTTCTGCCGGTGCCTCAACATCCCCGCGCGTTACTGCACCGGCTACGTGAGCGACATCGGGCTGCCGCCCCCATACGCGCCGATGGACTTCGCTGCCTGGATGGAGGTCTATCTGGGCGGGCGCTGGTACACATTCGATCCGCGCAACAACGCCGTCCGGTTCGGGCGCATTCTGATCGCGCAAGGGAGAGACGCCGCCGACGTGCCCTTGACCCAGATTTTTGGTCCCGGCACGCTTTCCACTTTCCAGGTCTGGACGGAAGAAATCCAGCGTTAGAAGCATCCGCTTTTGATCAGAAGCGGGCTCCATCTTTTGTTTTGTGGCGCGCGTCTTGTCGGAAAATCGCTTCACACTTTTCCAAACGCGCTTGGACCTCGCTGCAATGAAGCGATCCCGTTGACGCTTCACCAAGTCTTGCCTGCTACCAAGAGCGAATGTTCGAGATCGCGCTCTCCGCATTCGCGTTGTTCTTCGCAACCATCGGTCCGGTTGAAGCCGCGGTGCTGTTTGCCTCGATTTCCCCGAAATTCAGCCGTTCCGAACGCGTCGAGGTTTCTGTCAAGGCCGTCGGCATCGCGACCGGCATCCTTCTTTTCTTTGCTCTCGTGGGCTCGGAAATCCTCGAAGCGCTGGGCGTCACCCTGCCTGCTCTCCAGACGGCGGGCGGCATCATTCTCGGCCTCATTGCGCTCGACATGATTTTCGAGACGACCATCGCGGGCAGTACCATCACCATGCCGGAAAGCGACGAGGCCCGCATCAAGACGCCGGACGAGATCGCGGTTTTCCCGCTGGCGATGCCCATCCTCGCCGGCCCCGGCGCCATGTCGGGCGCGATGGTGCTGATGGCAAATGCGAGCGGCCAGCCCCATCTTCAGGTCGCGATCATCATCGCCCTGTTCGCCGTCATGGCGATCACCTTCCTGTTGCTGCTCGCCGCTCAGGAGCTTCGCGAGCGGATCGGCATGACAGCGCAAAAGGTCGTCACGCGGCTTTTCGGCGTGCTGCTCTCCGCGATTGCCGTGCAATCGATCTTCAACGGAATCGCGGGCTCCGACCTTTTCCTGCGGCGCCTGTGAGGAATTGCCGGCTTGTCCGGCTTTCCACGGTAATGCGCCGCCTGATTTCCGTCGAAGGAGGATAAGCCTTAAACAGGCTTAACGAACAGCGCGACCGTCAGCGCGAGTCCGATGCAGACGATGGCGATGCGCAGCAGCGTCTCGTTCACGCGATGCAACGCCCATGCGCCCAGAAGGCCGCCGATGATCGCGCCAATTCCGAGCGAAACCGCAAGACGCCAATCCACCTGCGGCGACGTCACGAACAGGGCCACGGCGGACGCGTTCATGACGCCGGCAAGCACGTTTTTCGTCGCGCCCGCGTTGCGCGTGCCCATGCCTGCGAGCGTCAGCGCCGCCATCATCAGGATGCCGATGCCGCCGCCGAAATAGCCGCCGTAGATCGCGATGCAGAATTGCGCAAAAGCCGCCGGTATGGGGCCGATATGCGTCGGCTCCGCGCCCTTCTTGCGGAAGAAGCTCCCCCAGGTGAAGACGGCGGTGGCGAAGAGCACGAGCCATGGCACGAGTTCCGCGAACACGCGCTCCGGCGTGTTGAGAAGCAGCAGTCCGCCGAGCGCGCCGCCGATTATGCTGATTGCGAACAGCACCCGGAAGGGCAGCCCTTCGAGGCCGGAGACGAGCTTTCTTCCCGCGAGGCCGGACGTCACCTGCCCCGGAAACAGCGCAACGGTGGATGTGATGTTTGCGGCGAGCGGCGTTTGTCCGGCAAGTATGAGCGCGGGAAGCGTGACGAACGAACCGCCGCCCGCGAGTGCGTTCTGAACGCCCGCCCAAAGCCCCGCGACAAAGACGACCGCAAGCAACACCATGACCCTTCCCCCGATGCCGAGCGGCGGCGCGGCTGTGTGGATACGGCATTACGGAACGTTGCGCAACGACGACGGTCTTCGGCCCCGGCGATGTGGATTGGTATGTCGAGGCTGATCGAAATCCATCGGCCCGCGTCAATCGGACCCGATTTGACGCGGGCGACCGATCGGCATGTGCTGTCCAGCGCCGTGCCGCCTCCGATTTGCGGCATGACGCTGCAAAAGCCGGGAAGTGTTACACCGGGTTCGATCGCCTCGCCATGCTGGACTGGTTGGAGCGGTCCAGTTCCTTCAGGCGCTGATAGGCATTGACGCTGCCGAGATCGGCCGCCTTCCGATACCATTCGCGCGCACGCTCGACATCCGCCGCGAGGCCCCAGTCCGGGCGATGCCTCACATTCGCCGGATCGTAGGTTTGTGCGAGCGCGAGCGCGCCGCGCACGCTGCCGTATCTGGCGAGCACCTCCAGAACCGCGCGGCCGCCCGCGCCGTCGCCCTGCGCAAGCTGGTTCAGGCCGCGCTCCATCAGGGCATCCTCCGTGCCGCGGTTCAATTCCGGCTCGGATTCGACATCCGGTAACACCGCGCTCGCCTGTATTGTGGAAGGCTGCTGCGCGAAGATCTCCGGGCGCACCTCGACGTTGAAAGCCTTCTCCACACGCGGCATCTGTGGCAGCGCGATTTCGCCCGCCTTGAAATAGCCGACGAGCACATAGCCGGACGCAACCACCACAGCACTGGAGATGGAAACCGCCGCGACATTCCTCCACGCACGTCCGCGCTTCGCCCGGCGCGATTCCGCCTTCGGCGGTTGCACGGCGATGGGCCGTATAATGGGGGCTGATCGGACGGGCGCGGCGCTTTCGCCGATTGGGCCGGGCTCCACGCGCTGCGCACGTGCGGTCTGGACGTAAGCCGTCGGAATGGATGCCGAAACCATGGCAAGCTCGCGCTCCAAAGCCGCGCGGCTTTCCTCGAACGACCGATACGCCTGAACCGCCGGTCGCGACAGCGAGGACGACGGCCGTGGCTCGTATTGAGGTGGCGGCGCAGCCGGATCGAGATCCACCGCGAGATTGGTCGCCGCTCTTTCGAGAATATTACGCCACGAGTCGCCCATGACAAACGCCCCTACTCAACTTACCCAGCCTCTCATTTAATGAGGCAATATGGCCACGCTGAGGTTAAAATCGGTCGTTTGTATGCGATTTTGGTAGGATTGCGTTTACGATGCCGCAGTTTGGGCAGGCAGTGTCTTCACCGCTTAGCGCGCAGGGCCCGAATAGCCCGCGATCAGCCAATAGATCGTGCCCGCTATGCAACCCGCCATCACCAGTGCGGCCGACACCGGCGACGTGAGCGAGGACAGCTCAACCCGCCAGAACGCACCCGCGAGTACCACGGAAAGCGCTCCCGTCGCGCCCGCATAGAACAACAGCGACCGCGACCGCAGCACTTCGCCGAGCAGCACGCCCGCAATGGCTGCCGCCAGCACCACCGCACCGCCACCCTGAAGCGCGAGGATCGCGTTTTCGAAATTCGCGTCGAGGATGAAGGTCTCGTCGGGCGCCGCGGCCTGAAGCCGCTCGACCTCTTTCACAAGCTTCACCGCATGGAGAGCGACGAGCGAAATCCAGCCGATGACGCCGGACAGCACGATGGCGAACAGCACGCGAAAGAAATGTCCTATGCTCATCGTTGCCCTGTTTGTCCATGCCGGCCTTGAGCGTCGGCGCCCCGAATTTGTTGAGCCCGTTTGAAGCTCGGGCGAGGCATGTTGCAGCCCACTCACACCGCTGCGTCGACGGCAGGCGCTGCCGCCTCGCCGCGCCGTGCGCTCGCCCGCAGTTTCTCGCTCGCCGATTTGAGCTGCCCGCAGGCCGCCATGATGTCGCGGCCGCGCGGTGTGCGGATCGGGCTCGCATAGCCTGCGCGGTTCACCACATCGGCGAAGCGCTCGATCTGCGCCCAGTCCGAGCATTCGTAAGCGGTGCCCGGCCACGGATTGAACGGAATCAGGTTGATTTTCGACGGGATGCCCTTGAGCAACCGCACCAGTTCCTTCGCCTCGGCGACGGAATCGTTCACGCCCTTCAGCATCACATATTCAAACGTCATGCGCCGCGCGTTCGACAGGCCGGGATAGGCGCGGCAGGCGGCGAGCAATTCCTTCAGCGGATATTTGCGATTGATCGGCACGAGTTCGTCGCGCAGGTCGTCGCGGACGGCGTGGAGCGAGATGGCCAGCATCACACCCATTTCGTCGCCCGCGCGGTGCATCATCGGCACGACGCCCGACGTGGACAGCGTCAGCCGCCGCTTCGAGAAGGACAGCGCGTCCGGGTCTGTCGTCACACCGACTGCGGCCTTCACGTTGTCGAAATTGTAGAGCGGCTCGCCCATGCCCATCAACACGATGTTCGTGATCTTGCGCTCGGACTCGGGGATGCCGTGCCGGTCGGCGGGGCCCTCGGCGTCCGGCCAGTCGCCCACACGATCGCGCGCGACGAGGATCTGCCCGACGATCTCCGCCGCCGTGAGATTGCGGACGAGACGCTGCGTCCCCGTGTGGCAGAAGGAGCAGTTCAGCGTGCAGCCGACCTGGCTTGAAATGCACAGCGTGCCGCGATCCGGCTCGGGGATGTAGACGGTCTCGATTTCCGGCGGGCTTTCGGCCGGATGCGACGGCGCGAGGCGCAGCAGCCATTTGCGCGTGCCGTCTTCCGAAATCTGCTCGGCGGCGATCTCGGGCCGCGCCAGCGTAAAGCGGGCGTCGAGTTCCGCGCGAAGGGATTTCGCGATGTTGGACAGCGCCATGAAATCCGTCGCGCCGCGCGCATAGATCCAGTTCCAGAGCTGCGCGGCGCGCATCTTGGCCTGGTTCGCGGGCACGCCCGCTTCGGCGAGCGCGGCCATCAGTTCGGCGCGCGTCATGCCGGCGAGCGAGGGCTTCGGCGCCACGGCGTCTGCGGCGGACGGAATTTCGAAAAGCGTTGTCATGAACGCAAAATAGAAGACGCGCGCGCGCTTCACAAGCGCCGCTCTTACCCGCAGCGCCTGTTAGCCCGAAAGGCGGCCGATCAGCGCGTCAATTGCACCGAAGCGACCGGAACCTGCCGCCCCTTCGCGCTGTCGAATTGCGTGATAGCGACGACGTGGCTTCCCGTCTCCTTGAAGGTCACGTGGAAATTGCCCTTGAAGTTCGGGCTGTCGGCCTCGAAGACGAGCTGATTGCCGTCGATGCTGCCGGTGACGGAGCCCGTGTTATGCGCAACCTTTTCCTCAAACAGCCCTTCGACGCGATTGCCCGTGCAGGTCACGCGGCTCGCCGCCTCGATCTTCCAGGCCGCCCCGGCGCAAGTGATGAGCTGGTTGATCTTGTCTCCGCCCGCGAGCGAATAGGAAATGCGGCATGAAATGCGCTCGGCCGACCCGCCGATGGGCGTGACTGCGCCCTTGCCTTTCCAACTGCCGTCGAGGCTCTTCATGAGTTCCAGCCCCTGGCTCGAACACAAGGCGAAGGCCGGGTTGGCTGCCGCGAGCGTGAGAGCGGCGGTGCAGGCTGCGGCAACGATCTTGAACATAGACAATCCCTCTCTCTCGCGGGCAAGCGAACGACATTTGCGGTTTCGTTGCCGAATGCAGCAAAAAAATGATCCGCCGCTCACGTTTCGAACCCGCGTTCCAAGCGACTTAAGGCGGGGCGAAACCGGCGGCAATGGCGCACGTGCGCCGAGTTTTATTAAATTTTCGGCATCTTCCAGAAATGCGCGACCGGCCCCGCGCCGTCGCCGATGTGGAAGGCGTCTGCGGCAAGCAGCGCGCCCTGAAGATAAGCCTTTGCGGCTTCGACGGCGGCGGCTATGGGGACGCCTGTCGCGAGGTGCGCCGCGATGGCCGATGAGAGCGTGCAACCGGTGCCGTGCGTGTTGCGCGTCGGCACGCGCGACGCGGTGAAGCGGTGGATCTCGGTCCCGTCGAAAAGCACATCGGTGGCCGTGGCGTCGTCTCGATGGCCGCCCTTGATCAGCACGGCGCGCGGTCCGAGCGCATAAAAGCGGCGCGCCTGCTCGTCGATCTCGCCGTCGGTGCGCGCGATGGAAACGTCGAGAAGCGCGGCCGCTTCGGCGAGGTTCGGCGTGATGATGTCAGCGAGCGGGAACAACCCCTCGACAAGCGCGCGCACAGCCGACGCTTCGAGAAGGCGCGCGCCCGAAGTCGAAACCATCACGGGATCGACCACCACGGGCACGTCGCCCGCCCAACGGCGGAGGCGGTCCGCCGTCGCCCCGATCTGCTCCGCCCCGCCGAGCATGCCGGTTTTCACCGCGCGGACGTTCAAATCCGCGAATACCGCGTCGATCTGCGCCGCGACGATGTCGCCCGGAATGAGATGCACGGCGGTCACGCCAAGCGTGTTCTGCGCGGTGATGGCCGGGATCGCGGTCGCGCCATAGACGCCAAGCGCCGCGAATGTCTTGAGGTCGGCCTGAATGCCTGCCCCGCCGGATGAATCCGATCCGGCAATGGACAGGGCAGCAACAGTCTTTGCCGTGTTGGCGGTGCCGTCAGCGCTCATGGCGGCAACTCGTCGCCCGCGTGCTCATGGGCGCACGCCGGGCGCGGTGACGGGCAGGTTCCGGCTGCGCCAGTTCAGGAAGAGTTCGAGCGCAATGTAATCGTCCGACCCGTCGGGCTGCCCCTTGCCACGCACCAGCGCGTTGCACATGCGGAACCTTTCATGCAGCGTGATCACCCGCTGCTGGTCCAGCTTGTACGCGGGATACGCTACGGGATGGCCCTGACTGAGGGTGTCACCCCCGAACTTCTGGCCGAACCTCTCATGATGGCACTGCGCGCAGGACAATTGCAGAAGCCCTTGTTTCGTCTGATAGAGAGCGCGCCCGCGCTCGAAGAGTTCCGCCGCCGGGCCGGTTTTGTCGACCGTCTCCGGGTTGCCGCGAGCGAGCCAGCGAAGATAAGCCGTCATGGCGAGCATGGGCGCGCTGTCTTCCGCCAGAACATCCGCGCCGAGATTGTTCTTGCGACACAGGTTGATGCGGGCGGGCAGTGTGATCACTTCCTTCAGACCCGGCAGATATTTCGGATAGGACGCAGCGGCGCGCCTGACGCCGTTTCTGTCGCCCGTGCCATGGCAGGAGCGGCATGACTTACCGAGCGTTCCTTCTGGCGCGGACCAAGCTTTTTCACCGGATTCGACAAGAGCGAAGGCGGGATTGTCGAAGTCGTCAGCCTGCTGTGCGGCCACGGACGGCGGAAGAAACTCCTCTCCGGGGATCAGATATTTCAGGGGGTTCGAAGCATCGGCGGGCGCGAAGGCGCGCCGAGGCTCGCCCTTCGCGGTGAAGACCGCAGCGGCAAATATTCCTATCGCGATCTGAAACAGTGCCGCACCGAGGTTCCCTCTCACCGGTACGTCTCCCAGTAGCGGGCACCTTTGGCCCGATTTATTTCAACGTCTTCAAATAGGCGATCAAGTCCTCGACTTCCGCCGCGCTCAGGATCGACGGCTCGCCAGAGTCCGACTTGTAGTAGGACGGCATGATGGCATCCGGAAAGTAGACCTTCGCATCAACGAGGATCTGCCGAAGCTGCCCTTCCGAATAGCGGCTTCCGATGCCGTCGAGAGCGGGGCCGATGCCGCCCTGATCGGCGACCGTCGTCACCGCGCTGATCTTGTGGCAACTGAGGCAGTCGCCCCGCTGACGGTCAACGAGCACATCGCGACCGCGGCTCGCATCGCCCGGTTTTCCCGTAAGCGGCGACGGCATGCTCTGGAGCGAAAGCGCCAGCCTGCTCGGCGCATCGGGGTTCATGTATTCGAGGAAGTAACCTGCGGTCTTCCGCTTGCACTCGGCGGCAGACGCGTCCGCAGCGCCCGAGAATGAGAAGGCAACCACCGATGCCGCCCACAAAAATAGCGAGGCGCGCCCCTGCATCTTAGTCATTTACTGCCCTCGGCTTGGCCGTTCCCAATAAGCGGCTCAATCGGCGCGCGTCGAACAGGATTTATTCAACGCAAAACGTCGATCTTTACTCCTATACACAGCATGAGGCCGAAGTACGGAAACTTCGCCCATCCGTAACCCACCCCGTAGGTCGGCTACAATATTTAGCTTTCCGGGAGCGTCAACCATATAGTTTGATTCAAATTTGGGTTGTGTGCGCTAGTGGGGCGAATTTGACATTTGAGTCCCGGTGGCTGCGAACTCTCGCTCGAATGTGAAATTCAAAAGCTCCCCTAGAATCAGGATGTTGCTAGTGGTCCTTTTGGTTCCGACATTTGCATCCGTTTGCAGCACGCTTGCGAGCAAATGTCGGAAGCGGGTTACTAGCAGGCGCGACGCAGCGCCTTGAGCGCTTGCGGGAGTTCCCCTAACGACGAAATGAGGGTGTCGCCGCCGAGAAGGTCGGGTGCTGTTCGGCTGTAGCCGAAGGTGACGACGACGGAGCGGACGCCCGCCGCCTTCGCGCAGCCAACGTCGGCTTCGCTATCGCCGACCATCACCGCGCAGCAGGGCGAGACATCGAGCGCATGAAGAACATCGAGCAGCGGACCTGCATCGGGTTTGCGAGGCTGCCCCTCGCGCTCGCCGATCACGCTGCTGAAATATTTCGCGATGTCGAGCTTCTGAAGGATGGCGAGCGTCGCCGCGTGATGCTTGTTGGTGCAAAGTCCAAGCTTCCGGCCCTCTGCCTTGAGTTGCTCCAGAAGCTCGCGCGCGCCCGGATAGAGTTCCGTGTGCGTCGTCAGGTTCTCGCGGTAGGCTGCGATGAAGTCCTCCACGACCGGGATGATGCCGTCGGGATGCAGGCCACGCGCGACAAGCGCGCGCTGGATGAGCGTCGGCACGCCGCCGCCGATCATGTCTTTCACCTCGGGCACCGTGAACGGGTCAAGGCCGCGTTTTCCCGTCGCGACGTTGAGAGCGTGCGCGATATCGGGCGCACTGTCGATCAACGTCCCGTCGAGGTCGAAAACCACCGCTCGCGGCCAATTCGCTTCACCCGTCACGCCGTGCTCCTTGATTTTTGGCCTTGATGCGACCGTCGCAAACGAATGGCCGGGGAAGCCCCCGGCCATGGCTGTCAATTTTTAAGATCGGCGGCTCAGCCGATCTTCGGATCGAGTTCGCCGCTTGCGTAGCGCTTCGCCATCTGTGCCGCCGGGATGATCTTGATCTTCGACGCGTTGCCGGCCGTGCCGAACTGTTCGTAACGCGCCTTGACGACCTTCTTCTGTTCCTCGATGGCGGGCTTCAGGAACTTGCGCGGGTCGAACTCCTTCGCGTTCGAAGCGAGCACCTTGCGCACAGCCGCCGTCACGGCAAGGCGCAGGTCGGTGTCGATGTTCACCTTGCGCACGCCGAAACGGATGCCGCGCTGGATTTCCTCGACCGGCACGCCGTAGGTCTCCGGGATCGCGCCGCCGTACTTGTTGATGATTTCAAGCAGTTCTTCCGGCACCGAAGAAGAGCCGTGCATCACGAGATGCGTATCCGGGATGCGCTTGTGGATCTTCTCGATGACGTCGATGGCGAGCACTTCGCCCGTGGGCTTCTGCGTGAATTTGTAGGCGCCGTGCGACGTGCCGATGGCGACGGCGAGCGCGTCCACCTTCGTCGCGGCGACGAACCTGGCGGCCTCGTCGGGATCGGTGAGAAGCTGTTCGCGCGACAGAACGCCTTCCGCGCCGTGACCGTCTTCCTTCTCGCCGGTGCCGGTTTCAAGGGAGCCGAGCACGCCGAGTTCACCTTCGACCGACACGCCCACATAATGAGCGATGCGCGTCACGTCCGACGTGATCCGCACGTTGTAGTCGTAATCGGCGGGCGTCGAGGCATCGGCCTTCAGCGAGCCGTCCATCATCACGCTGTCGAAGCCGAGACGGATGGCGCTCACGCAGGTTTCTTCGTTGTTGCCGTGGTCCTGATGCATACAGATCGGGATGGTCGGATACTGGGCTTCCAGACCCTCGACGAGCTTGCCGAGCAGCAGGTCGCCGGCATAGGAGCGCGCGCCGCGGCTCGCCTGGATGATCACGGGGCTGTCTGTTTCCTTCGCCGCTTCGAGAATGGCGATGCCCTGCTCCATGTTGTTGATGTTGAAAGCGGGCACGCCGTAACCGTGCTCGGCGGCGTGGTCCAGAAGTTGCCTCAGCGTGATGCGGGCCATTTTTCGGCTCTCCCTGATTGGAACGAATCGTCGGTAATTCCGGCAAAGCGGAGCACTGCGCGTGCGTCTTTCCAACGCAGTGTGACGCGCCCGCGCAAATCGAGTCAATGCGCAGCGCTCGGGTTTTCACCTGATCGCTGAGCCGTTACAGCGTCATGCCGCAAAAAGCCGGCGGCCACTTTCGCGGATGATGCTCCAGAGCCGGACCGATCGGGGTTATCCAACCTGATCGGCGAATCCGCCTCTGATCTAAGAAGAAACCGTTTTACCGATCCGATCGCGATTCGATCAGATCGGGACGGGCTCTAGCGGATGAGCGCCGCCACGCCCGGGAGCGTACGCCCTTCGAGCCATTCGAGGAAGGCGCCACCCGCCGTCGAAACATAGGTAAACTTGTCCGTAACGGAAGCCGCGTTCAGCGCCGCGACGGTATCGCCGCCACCCGCGATGGTGACAAGCTTCCCCTCTTCCGTGAGTTTCGCCGCTTCACGGGCGAGCGCGAACGTGCCCTCGCCGAAAGGCGGAATTTCAAACGCGCCGACGGGGCCGTTCCACAGGAGCGTCTTGCTGTCTTCGATGAGCTTCGTGAATTCGGCAACCGAGCGCGGCCCGATGTCGAGGATCATGGCATCCGCAGGCACTTCGCCGACCGGGATCACCTCGGTTTCCGCGTTCGCCTTGAACTCGCGCGCGACGACGGCATCGACGGGCAGCACGATCTTGCAGTGAGACTTCTGCGCCTTTGCGCGGATGTCCTTCACGATGTCGATCGCATTCGGTTCGCACAGCGACTTGCCGACCGAAATACCGTCCGCGTAGAGGAAGGTATTCGCCATGCCGCCGCCGATGAAGAGATAGTCCATCTTTTCCGCGAGGTTGCCGAGCACGGCAATCTTGGTCGAGACCTTAGAGCCGCCGACGATGGCGGAAACGGGCCGGTTCGGATTATGCAGCGCCACCCTGAATGCGCCGATTTCGGCCAGCAGCGATGGTCCGGCGTAGGCCGGCAGGATATGTGCCACGGCTTCAGTCGAGGCGTGCGCGCGATGCGACACGGAGAACGCGTCATTCACGTAAATGTCGCCGAGCTTCGCGAGTTCGGCGGCGAAGCCGGGATCGTTCTCTTCTTCTTCCTTGTGGAAGCGCACGTTTTCGAGCATCGCGATCTGCCCCGGCTCAAGCGCCTTGACGACCGCGTCGGCGGCAGGCCCGATGCAATCTTCGGCGAAGGCTACAGGTGCGCCGAGCATTGCCGCAAGTTTGTCCGCGACCGGCTTCAGCGAATATTTGGCGACCGGTTTGCCGTCCGGGCGACCCAGATGGGAAAGGATGACGATCTTTGCCCCCCGCGACGCAAGGACGCGGAAGGTCGGCAGGAGCCTTTCGATGCGGGTTGCGTCGGTGATCTGTCCTTCCGCCATCGGCACGTTGAGGTCTGTGCGGATGAGCACGCGTTTTCCGGCGACGTCGGCGGACGCGATATTTTTCAACGAATCGAAAGCTGCTGATGTCATTTCTCTCCCCTGATAGCGCGCGTGTCTGATCGGCTTTTTCCGGCAACGGGGACGGCGGCCCCTCCGTTAGATAGGCACGGGTGAGACCTCCTTAAGTGAACTTAAGGGCGCTGCGTTGCGGTTTGTTGACGCTTGCGTGATTACCTGACACTTCTCCGTGCAATAGACAAGTCAGAGATATTTAACGCACTCTTCACGCAAGCTGATGGCGGGCGATTGCAATTGTGAAGCCGGAGTCGTATGTCTTACGCTTGTCACATTCGAGCAGGTATTCAAATCGCTTATCGTGCCGCTGCCGGGGCCGCTGAAAGCGCGAACTTGTCCGATGGCACGGGGTTATCGATTCGTTAAACGATCCCGTTTCGACGGGGGTTTGAGATAGCGCCCTTCATGAGCAAGCTCATCGAATTATCGGATCTTCCGCTGGCGGCCCAGGGGCCGGTGCTGTTCTGGCAGCGAGCCATCGAGAACCCTCTTCAGGTTTGCAGCCTGTTCCCGTCCAGCCCGTTCGTGGGCCGGGCCATGACGGAGGTTCTCGGCAAGAGAATCGAGTCCCACGTCATCGAGCTTGGCGCGGGCACGGGCGCTGTCACACGGCAGTTGATCCGCAATGGCGTGGAACCCGACAAGCTGACGCTGCTCGAAATCGACGCGCGCCTCGGCGGCCATCTGCGCCGCCGTTTTCCCGATGTCGACGTGCTGATCGGGTCTGCGCAGGATCTGGCGAAGCTTTGGCAGGAGCGCAACGGCGAAAATGTCGGCGCCATAGTCTCCACGCTGCCGATGCGGCTGTTCTCGAAGAAGCTCATCTATCTCGTGATGAAGAACAGCCTTCAGGTTCTGGATGAAGGCGGCATGTTCGTCCAGTTCACCTATCGCCAGACGAGCCCGGTACCGCCGCGCGTGGTCAATGCGCTCAGGCTCAAGGCGTGGCGTTACACGCGTGTCTGGCTCAACCTTCCGCCCGCCGCGATCTGGGTTTACGAGCGCATGCCGCATCCCCGCGAGATCTGACGAGCGCCGAACCGCAGTATCATTTTCGCCACCGATGGCCGTGGTGTTGATGCATGGCGGAAGCGCGCACGCGCACGCTTTCTTCCGAGCGACTGTTTTTAAACGCATTCTCGCGCGGCTGGCGTTTCGGGAGCCCCGCGCATGGGCAGCCTCGTGCCAGTTTCGGACAAGTTGAGACAGTTACGGGTTCCTTGATGGACGATTCACCGTGCGCGCTCGTCCTGAAAACGGGGGAACCATGACAGGCGGCCACCACTTGAAGCACTGCCTCACAGCGGGCAGCATCCTGATTTTAGGCATGGCCGGAGGCGATGCTGCGGAAGCGGCCGATGCTTTCGGCCTGAGGCCGCAATCCACCTATTTCCTCGGAGCCTCCAACGCAGGAGCGGCTGCGGGTGCAGACATCAGTTCCGTGATCTGGAACTCCGCCGCCACCACCGTGGCGCCCGGCTTGAATTCGTCGTCGTCCTATACGGTGATCACAACCTCGCTCGACGAGACGGCTTATGGCGGTGCGTTTGTCGAGAACGGGTTGCGCACAACCACGGACTCAGGGACGACGCGCGCCGCCGCTGCGTCGGTCTACACCTACCAGATCAACGATCAGCTCTATGCCGGGCTTGCGATGTACGCGCCCTTCGGCCTCGTTACGAAGCCCGACAATTATTGGGCCGGCTCGCCTGCCGCTTCCACGCAGCGCATCTTCTCGGTCGATGTCAACCCGACGCTTGGCTACAAGATCACGCCGACCCTCTCCGTCGGCGTCGGCGTGCAGGCCCTTTATTATCAGACGCGGCTGAACTCCGGACCGTTCGGTGCCATCGAGGGCACGGCGTTCCGGGGGAGCGACTGGGGCGTCGGCGCGACAGCGGGGCTGCTCTGGGAGGTCGCGCCGGGTACGAGCGTCGGCATCGGCTATCGCTCGGCTGTGGGCGTCGAACTCGACGGAAGCTATCGCGGCCCGGGCGTCTATACGCGCGCCACCCTCGACCAGACCCTGCCGGAGCAGGTCACCTGGAGCTTGCGGCACACCGTCCTGCCGGGCGTCGCGCTGCTCGGCACCGTTCAGTGGGAAAACTGGGGCCGCATCAACAATCTCGTTGTGGACTCCGGCGCCGGCACGGAAGCGGTCATCAACCTCAACTTGCGCGACTCCTGGTATTTCGCCATCGGCGCGGAATATCAGTACAGCCCCGACATCACGTTCCGCACCGGTGTCGCCTACGACTCGTCGCCCGTGACGGATTATAACCGCAATCCGGGCCTGCCGGATTCGAATACCGTGCTCGTCTCGCTCGGCGGTTCCTATAACTGGTCGCAGAGCATCCGGCTGGACGCAGCCTACGCCCACGCCTTTTTTGACGACGCGCCTTTCTGCATCGGTGATCAGGCCACAGGAGGAACCTCCCATTGCGTCAGCAGCGCGCAGAAGGTTCTTGTGCGTGGCAGCTCGGACAATTCCGCTGACGTGTTTTCGGTCGGCTTCAAATACAGTCTGGCACCGGTCGTGGAGCTTGAGCCCTACAAGTAACGATTTTGCGATAATCGCGTTCAGACCAGTCGAAAATTGCGTGACAGCCATGCAACAGTGATTGGGCAAAACACCGAACAAATGCCCCGTCGAAACTGATGAATTCGTCAGTTTTGAAGGGGCGCCGCAATCGCGACAAATCCGTCATCGTTCTGCGATGTCATTGTTTTTATTTCATTTATTTTCATGCGGCGCACCAAATTTAGGGGCATTTCCGCTTCGCGCCGAAGGCTGATTCGGCTTCCCCTTCCGACCTTTCGGCCCATTGCCAGAGCAGAGAATTTAATGATTAAGTTCCCTCACGAGGAAAAATAAAGGCGCGGGGCATGCGCCGGGCTCGCTTGGGAGGGGACTATGGGCACATCGAAATTCGTGCGGCTGGCGTGCGTCAGCGCGGCCGCGCTATTGGCTGGGGCCGCGCTGACGCACGAAGCGAACGCCGGTTCGTTCGGCGTGCGCGAGCAGTCCGCCTATTTCCAGGGCATGTCCTTTGCCGGTACAGCGGCGGGCGGTGACATCAGCTCGATGTTCTGGAACTCGGCCGCGACGGCGACGCTTCCCGGCTTCAACACATCGAGCAACGGAACGATCGCTTTCGGCGATGCCGACCTCACGGCGACGGGAGGGGCTTTGACGGGCCTTCCGCTGCCGAAAAGCGCCAACAACGGAACTGATGCGTTCATCCCGGCATCCTATGCGACCTATCAGCTCAATGATCGGCTGTGGGCCGGTCTCGCGATGAATGCTCCGTTCGGCTTCATCACCAAGCCGGACCGCATTTGGTCAGGGAACGCAGTTGCCGACACCTCGAAGATCTTCTCGCTGAACCTCAACCCGACCCTGGCATACAAGATCACTCCGACACTGACGGTCGGCGTCGGCGCACAGGTGGAATATTTCAAGATCCGCCTCACGCGTGACGGATTCGGCACCGGCACCGGAACCTCGTGGCGCAGCTACTCGGCGGACGACTGGGGCGTCGGCGCTACGGCGGGTCTGCTCTGGGAGCCAAGAGAGGGCACTACAATCGGCGTCGGCTATCGCTCTCGCGTCGATCTGGAGCTTGAAGGATCTTACAAGCGGGATGCCGCGACGGTTGTCGTGCCGGGCGTTGGTCTCGTCACAAGCGCCTCTCGCGTTCGCACGACCGCAACCGGCGAGCTTTCGCTTCCCGACGAACTTTCGATCTCGCTCAGGCAGAAGCTGACGGAACGCCTCGCCGTTCTGGGCACGGTGGAATGGCAAGGCTGGAGCGGAATCGGCAATGTGAAGGCTGTTAGCGGTGCCTGCACGAACGGCGTCTGCGAAACGCTGAACCTGAACTACCGCGACGGCTGGAAATACGCGATCGGCTTCGAATATCTCTACAGCCCGACGCTCACGCTGCGCACCGGCGCAAGCTATGAAGTTTCGCCGATCGACGACAAGACCCGCAACATCCTGATCCCGGATTCGGACCGCATCGGCGTAAGCGTCGGCGCGAGCTATAAGTACTCCGACAAGATCACTGTCGATCTGGCTTATTCGCACCTTTTCTTCGACGAAGGGTCCTACTGCATCGCGTCGAGTGGCACCTCTTCCCATTGCGGCAATGGCGGTACGACGGTACTTGCCGGCACCACAGATGTCGCCGTCGACCTCGTCTCGGTCGGCCTGAAATACAGATGGAGCGATCCGGTCCCCGCTCTCGAACCCTACAAGTAAGCGGGACGGAACGCTACGAAGGGGGTCAGCGCAAGCTGGCCCTTTTTTGCATTTGGCCGTTCACGGCTCTCGGTTCGTCGCGCGGAACGATGCGGCAATTCCCCGCGCCTAACGCTTCCCTTTAATCGTTTCCGGCGCGGTGACGCGGTGCCATTCGCCGGGGCCTCTTGCTGGAACTTGGAAAGGGCCATTTTGCCGCCGCTCCCCTCCTCCGGGGATCGAAGCCGGCAGCCAGTTTTTTTGCTCTCCACAGCCCCTCGCGCGATCGCGACGCGGTCTGGCCTTCGCTCCATGATGCCGCCCAGCAGGGCCGCGGGGCATGCCTCGAATGGGCGAGAATCTCGTCAGGATGCTTTTTTTTAATCGTGGGCTTCACCGGGGATAGCTTTCACCTCCCGGTAACGCACTTAAAATAATCGTATTTCCTCTACGGGGTGGATCGATGCGTTTTGACGCGATATAAGACGAGCGTGAGATACCGCGCCATCTTTCTCTCGGACATGCACCTCGCCGCGCGAGCATGCCGCTCCGAGGACTTATTGAGTTTCTTGAAGTCCCACGACGCCGCCGTGATCTTCCTCGTAGGGGATGTGATCGATTTCTGGCGGCTTCGGCGGGGACCGAGTTGGCGCGCCTCGCAAACCGAGGTCATCCAGCAGTTTCTGGCCAAGGCGCAGGCCGGGACGCGCCTCGTTTACATCCCCGGCAATCACGACGAAGAATTGCGCATTCTCGCGGGCACGACGCTCGGGACACTTGAGGTGCGCCTGCGCGCGATCCACGACACGGCGGATGGCCGCCGCTTCCTCGTCGTCCACGGCGACGAGTTCGACGACGTCGTGAACAAGGCGCGGTGGCTCGCCGTGCTGGGCGACATCGCCTACGACGTTGCATCGGCGGTGAACGTCGGCGTCAACGTCGTGCGCCGCGCGATGGGCATGTCGTACTGGTCGCTGTCGGCCTGGCTCAAATACCGCGCGAAACGCATTTTCAACGGCAGCAAGTTCGAGGGCCTGCTCACGGCCGAAGCGCGCCGCGTCGGCGCTACTGGCGTGATCTGCGGTCATATCCACCATGCTTGCGTGCGCATCATCGACGGCGTTCAATATGTCAATACCGGCGACTGGGTGGACAGCGGGACCGCCGTCGTGGAGCATTTCGACGGCCGGCTCGAAATCGTCCGCTGGACGGATCAACTCCGCGCTATCCAGTCGAAACCGACAAAGACGCCGGTCGCGCCCGTGACATCGTGATGCGCATCCTGCTCGCGACAGACGCCTGGAAGCCTCAGATCAACGGCGTCGTGAACACTTACCTCAATCTGGAACGGGAAGCCGCCGCCGAAGGCTTCGACCTGTCGTTTCTCACACCGGAAGGCTTCCGAACGCTCCCGCTGCCGACCTATGACGAAATCCGCCTCGCGCTGATCCGGCCGAGCGATGTCGCCGAGCGCGTGGACTATGCCCGCCCCGACTTCATCCATATCGCGACCGAAGGACCTATCGGGCTGGCCGCGCGAGCCTATTGCCTCAAGGCGGGGCGCCCGTTCACGACGAGCTATCACACACGCTTCCCGGAATATGTCGCGGCCCGCGCGCCGGTGCCGGTATCGTGGGGCTACGGCTTCGAGCGCTGGTTCCATAATTCGGGCGTGGGGGTGATGGCGGCTTCGCTGTCGCTGTGTCAGGAGCTGGCGGACCACGGCATCCGGCGCGTCCATCTCTGGTCGCGCGGGGTGGATCTCGACCTGTTCCGGCCGCGCTCGGTAGACCGCTTCCCCGAGCTGCCGCGACCGATCTTCCTTTATGCCGGCCGCGTCGCGGTCGAAAAGAACCTCGACGCCTTTCTCGATCTCGACCTGCCGGGCACGAAAGTCATCGTCGGTAAAGGCCCGCAGCTCGAAGAACTGCGCAATCGTTATCCCGACGCGGTGTTCACGGGTGCCAAGTTCGGCGACGACCTTGCCGAGCACTACGCCAGCGCCGACGCGTTCGTTTTCCCGAGCCTCACCGACACCTTTGGCAACGTGCTTCTCGAAGCAATGGCGTGCGGCGTTCCGACTGCGGCGTTCAACGTCACCGGGCCGAAGGACGTTGTTGAAAACGGCCGGGTCGGCATCATCGGCGACGATCTGCGCGAAGCAGCGCTGGGTGCGCTCAAGCTCGACCGAAGCGCCTGCCGCGCCTACGCCGAACGCTTCAGCTGGGCCGCGTGCGCCCGCCGCTTCCGCGACATCATCGTCGAGGCCAACAGAGGCTCGTCCGACCGCCGCGATGGGTAAACCGGAGCGGTGGATTTGAAATCGGCCTCACTTTTGTGGCGCCTACGTTGCCTATTTCGGTCCCGACTTTGAATGCGACTGAAGCCCGACCTGTCCGTGGGGCGCATTCAAAAAGCGATGTTCGACCTTGGATCTCCTAAGCCATAATCCGCCAAGGCGCTCCCCGCTTCGGCGAAAGCGCGCGAGAAGAAAATGCCTGCCAATGAATGCCTGCTTGACGGCGTGAATTGACATTTGGGGCTGACCTGCCGCACGCTGGTTTCCGGTGTCGAAATCAAAGCTCCACGAGACAAGAAGGAGTTGTCCCTGGTCCTCTGGTTTTGACGCGTTTTGTTCACGCGAACCGGTCCACTTCGCTGGAAAACGCTCTGGGACAAACGACACGCGGGACGCTTTCATGCAGACGCCGACGATTGAAGACATTGTTGACGCCGACAAACGCATCCGGCCTCACGCCGTCGAAACGCCGCTTCTTGAGTTCGGCACGCTGAACGAAAAACTCGGCGGGCGCATCCTCTGCAAGGTGGAGGCGCTTCAGCGGACCGGGAGTTTCAAGTTTCGCGGCGCCTATAACCGCGTGTCCCGTGTCGACAGACAGGCATTCCCCGGCGGCGTGGTGGCCTGCTCGTCGGGCAACCACGCGCAAGGCGTGGCCGAAGCCGCCCGGCTCTGCGAAATCGACGCCGCCATCGTGATGCCGTCCGATGCGCCGCAGATCAAGATCGCGCGCACGAGCGCAAGCGGGGCGGACATCGTCTTTTACGACCGCGAGACCGAAGACCGCGAGGCGATCGCCCGCGACCTTTGCCAGAAGCTCGACGCGGATTTCATCGCGCCGTTCAACGATCCTTACGTGATCGCGGGGCAGGGCACGGTGGGACTGGAGCTTGCGCGGCAGGCAGAAGTGGCGGGTGCGAAACTCGACGCGGTCCTCGCTCCGGCGAGCGGTGGCGGCCTTGTCGCGGGCGTAGCGCTTGCCGTGAAGGATCGCGTTCCCGAGGCGGAAATCTATTCCGTCGAACCCAGAGGCTTCGACGATCTGGCGCGTTCGCTCGCAGCCGGCAAGCGCGTGCGAAACGAGCCCGGCGCTAAATCCATCTGCGATGCGCTGCTCATGCCCGAGCCCGGCGAACTTACATTCGCGCTGAACAGGGACCGCCTCGCGGGCGGCCTCGTCGTCAGCGATGCGGATGTGCGGCAGGCCGTGGCTTATGCCTGGCGCGACCTGAAACTCGTGCTCGAACCGGGCGGGGCGGTGGCTCTCGCCGCGATTCTGTCCGGCGCTCTCGACGTGGAGGGCCGGACCGTTGCCATCGTGCTGTCGGGCGGCAATGTGGACGCCCATCTGTTCGCGGAAATCATCGCCGATAACAGAGAATTGGCCTCGCCGCGCCACGAATAGGTAAAAAACGGGCTGTATGATCGACGCATGATCACACGCCGCAGCTTTCTCACCCTTGCCGCCGGGACCGTCGGCTCCGGCCTCCTCGGTGCGACAAACGCGTTCGCCATGGAGCCGCGTTATAGGCTGGCCGTGACCGGCTGGGATATCGAGCACCCGTCCTGGCCCGCTTCGGCGCCTCCGCTTCGCATCGGCGTCATGACCGACATCCATGCGGTCGAACCGTGGATGCCCGCGCGGCGCATCGGCGACATCGCGGCGCGGCTTGGTGCGCTGAAGCCGGACATGATCGTGTTGCTCGGCGATTACGTGAACGCGCTGCGCCCCCGCTTCGTATCGCGGTCGGTTCCGGTCAGGGAATGGGTTGCGGCGCTTGCGGAGCTTTCGGCGCCGCTCGGGGTGCATGCGGTGCTCGGCAATCATGACTGGCTCTCCGGCGAAGCGCCGTCGATCCGGCGCGCCTTTGAAAAGGCGGGGTTCGACCTCCTCGAAAACCGGGCCGTGAAGCTGTCGCATCGAGGCACCCCGTTCTGGATTGCCGGGGTCGTCGATCAGATCGTATCGCCGACTGCGGGAATTCGGGATCTCGAAGCCACGCTCGATGCCGTGACCGGCGACGACCCGCTCATCATGCTGTGCCACGAACCCGACATTTTCCGCGTGGCCCCGAAGCGGGTCGCGCTGACGCTCGCCGGGCACACGCATGGTGGACAGGTCTATATCCCGTTCGTCGGCCGCCCCGGACTTCCGCCGCAATACAGCGGAGACAATGCGGATCTGGCTTATGGTCATGTCGAGGAGGCCGGGAGGCATCTGGTCGTATCGAGCGGTCTCGGCCTGTCTCACATGCCGGTGCGCTTCCTCGTGCCGCCGGAAATCGTGACGATCAACCTTCGCGGCGTGGGAACTTCCGGCCTCAATATTCCTTTAACAAGCGAAGCGTAAACTCTGGCATTAAGCCGTGGTGCGCGTTCCGGCTGAGCGTGCGTCCGTGGCTGTCGTCGAGCGAGGGCGAAAAGCCTTTCGCTTCAATGTAAGTCGAAGCGGCTTTCGCTGCTTCTTGGGCACAGTATCCGGTTGTGGGGCACCCCGATGGGCAAGGTTTCCGTCGCCGTTGCGAGCGTTGTCGCTTGCACCGTATCCTTTTCTGTTGCGCAGGCCGATGTGGAAGTCCGCATCAGTAAATCGCGTCAGATGATGTATGTCTATGTCGACGGCGAACATTACTACTCATGGCCTGTCTCGACCGCGCGCGGAGGCTACAACACGCCGAACGGCGTCTATAGCCCGCAGCGGCTCGCCGTGTTCCATCGGTCGAGCAAGTACAATAATTCGCCGATGCCCTATTCGATCTTTTTCCATGGCGGCTACGCGATCCACGGCTCCTACGACATCGGCAATCTCGGACGCCCCGTCTCGCATGGCTGCATCCGGCTGCATCCCGAGGACGCGCGTGAGCTTTTCGGCCTCGTCAGCGACAGCGACTATACGCGCATCGTCGTGACGTATTAGCGCGGTTCGCGTTCATTTTGGTTCATGGCCGCATGAACTGAGGTAATTCGCGCGCTCGTCTGGCCGGAACGGCCGACGAGCCGCCGATGCGGGTGTAAAGGCCGTTGACGATGCGCTCGCCAGGCGAACGCCCGGCGTCTTCCGCGCCTCTGCGTGGCTATTGCCGTTGGAGCGGCACTCCCTTCACGGCGGCTTTCATTGCCCTTGCGACATTCGAGATGTATCCGATTTTGATGGCAGGCGCTGCTTCACATCCCGTGGATGTTGAGCGACGGCGGGCTGCGCCGGACGTTGCGAGATAAATTTACAAGAACAGGGCGGCCGGGAATTGGCTTGAGGAGGATACGGGATTGAAAACACGCGCAGCAGTGGCATTCGAGCCGAAGAAGCCGCTCGAAATCGTGGATGTGGACCTCGAAGGCCCGAAGGCGGGCGAAGTTCTGATCGAGATCATGGCGACTGGCGTCTGCCACACCGATGCCTATACGCTGGATGGCTTCGACAGCGAGGGCATCTTTCCGTCGATTCTCGGCCATGAGGGCGCGGGCGTGGTGCGCGAGGTCGGCGCGGGCGTCACCAGCGTGAAGCCCGGCGATCACGTCATCCCGCTCTACACACCGGAATGCCGCCAGTGCAAATCCTGCCTCAGCCGCAAGACGAATCTCTGCACGCATATCCGCGCCACACAGGGCAAGGGCCTGATGCCGGACGGCACGAGCCGCTTCTCCTACAAGGGGCGGACGATTTTCCACTACATGGGCTGTTCGACGTTCTCGAACTTCACGGTGCTGCCGGAAATCGCGGTGGCCAAGATCCGCGAGGACGCGCCGTTCGACACCTCGTGCTACATCGGCTGCGGCGTCACGACGGGCGTCGGCTCGGTGATCTTCTCCGCGAAGGTGGAGCCTGGCGCGAATTGCGTTGTATTCGGCCTCGGCGGCATCGGCCTAAACGTGATCCAGGGGCTGCGCATGGTGGGCGCTGACAAGATCGTCGGCGTCGACATCAATCCGTCGAAGGAGGAGTGGGGCCGCCGCTTCGGCATGACGCATTTCGTCAACCCGAAGGACGTGGGCGATATCGTTACTCATCTGGTGAACCTCACGGGCGGCGGCGCCGACTACAGCTTCGACTGCACCGGCAATACCACCGTGATGCGGCAGGCGCTCGAATGCTGCCATCGCGGCTGGGGCACGAGCATCATCATCGGCGTGGCGGAAGCGGGCAAGGAAATCTCCACGCGGCCCTTCCAGCTCGTCACGGGCCGCGTGTGGAAGGGTTCGGCGTTCGGCGGCGCGCGCGGCCGTACCGACGTGCCGAAGATTGTAGACTGGTACATGGAAAAGAAGATCGAAATCGATCCGATGATCACGCACAGGATGTCGCTTGAGAAGATCAACGACGCGTTCGATCTGATGCACAGGGGCGAGAGCATCCGCTCGGTGATCGTCTACTGAGGCTTGAGCCTCGCCCGGATAGCATAAGCGAGCGAACGCGGTTTCGTCAGCGGCGCTGAACCTACGCGACTGGAACGGCCGATGCGTTACGTCGCCTTCGCCTGCCACAGGCGGGGGCATGCGCGTGCCGTTCGTCTGGTATGTCTCCGGCCGTTAACCGCTCTGTTCGTCACAGTTTTAGCGGTTGTGGCAACGCACCGCCAACCCTCATCGCGTACAACCTAAGCTAAAGTATGGTTGTTGGTTGGAGTCGGGGGATGTTGAACGTACTTTTCGCGCCAGCTATGGCGATCATGAGCAGACTTCATTTTGGATCGAAGTTGGGACTCGCAGGGCTTCTGTTTGTCGTGCCTTTGGCGACACTCTCATTTGAACTGTATAATGAACTCGACAGAGATCTGCAGTTCAACAAGCAAGAGCAGATCGGACTTGAACTGATCGTGCCGGCAAGGCGCCTGCTACAGGCGGCGCAGGACTACGGTATCGCCAACCCTCTCGCCCTCGGCGGTCAGGATGAGGCCAAAAAGAAAGAGGCAAAATCCCGGGAAACCATCGATGAAATGCTGGAGCTTTTGACGGGCAAACTCGCCGCCATCCAGTCGTTTCAAAGGACGAAGGAAACTTTGTCTATCCTGAAGCAAAACTGGAAGGGAGTGAAGAATGCGTCCACTTTAACGATTATAGATAGCGGCAACGGAAGTCTCATCGATTTTACGAACAAGATCCATGATTTCATTGCCTTTATCGCCGACGACAGCAAGTTGACGTTGGACCCGGAAGCGGATGCATACTACCTCATCTTGACGACGACCTCAGGCATTCCGGCGCTCACCAGCAATGTGATCCGTCTTGAATATGAAGGCGAAGCCGTGCTGTCGAGGAAAGATAGCTCAGCATCGGAGCGTGTCCGGCTGAGCGTGTTGTCGGAAATCGTAAGCCGCGATTTCGAAACGTCGAGGCAAAATCTCGATAAGGCCATCACGGCCAATCCAGGCATTGCGGAAACAATAAAAGCCCGGAGCGACCAGGCAAGAGTTGCAACGGCTTATTTTCTTAAAAGAGAGGTAGGCGCTCTCTTGCGCGGTGACTTCAGCACCGAACGAGATGAATTCGCCAAGCGCTCATCCAACGCCATCGAAAAGCTTTACGCGCTCATGGATTTTTCGCTCGATACGCTCGACGGCATCCTGGCAAGCCGCGGCAGTAAAGCCGAACGAAATATGCAGTTTGTATTCCTCGTGAGCGGTGCCGCGCTTTTCATTGTTCTCTATATTTTTATCGGCACGCTTCTGTCTGTTCTTCGTTCTTTGAAAGCGATCGAAAACGGCGCGAACAGGCTCGCTCGTGGCGACCTTGCCGAGCCTGTCGAAAGTCACTCGAAGGATGAACTGCGGAAGGTCAGCGATGCCGTCAACAGCGTGATGACGACGCTTCAAAAATTCTCCGCCGCGCAGATCGACATGGCGCACGCCCATAATTCGGAAGGGCGTATTTCCGTGCGCCTTCGCGCGCATGAGTTTACGGGAACCTATGGCGAGATCGCCCACAATGTAAACGAGATGGTGCGTGGGCAGATCGATCTGACGATGTGCATCGCCAAACTCGTCGAGGAGTACGCCGAAGGCGATTTCTCGAAGCACATTCCGCCCCAGCCGGGTGAGCGAAAGGCCATTAGCGACGCTATCGACAAAGTCCGCGACGTGCTTGAAGCCGGCGCCAGCGCCGCGCGCTACAATGCGCGCGTCAAGGCTGCGCTCGACAATGTTGGCGTCCCCGTTCGCATCGCCGATATCGAAGGCCGGGTCATTTACGTGAACAAGGCCTTCGCTGCGATGCTCAAAAAGCACGAACCGGCCCTCCAGCGGCAATATCCCGGCTTCGATGCGGGCAAGATCGTGGGGAGCGTTGAGGTATTCGGCAAAAATGACACCGCGTGGACGTCGGCATATTCGCAGCAAGAGACCGCGCTGCGCAGGGTGTTCGGCGGGCGAAACTTCGATGTCGTCATCAGTCCAGTCCTCGACGAGCACGGCGAACGGCTCGGGACGGCCGCGCAATGGAACGATATAACCGACCAACTGATCGCAGAGAGAGAGATAGCGGCTCTTGTCGATGCCGCCGCCGCGGGCGACTATACGAAGCGGGCGGCAGAAGCCGGGAAGTCCGGTTTCCTCCTCGAAATGTCACAAGGCCTCAATGCGATCCTCGGCACGAGCGAGCATGCTCTCAATGACATCGACCGCCTTTTGAAAGCTCTCGCGGCAGGCGACCTTACGCAGAAGATCGATGGTCATTTCGAGGGCGTGTTTGCCGATCTGAAAGACAACTCGAACAGAACGGTCGATCAGTTGCGCGTCATCATCGCGCAGATCCGAGCGGCGTCCGGCACGATCCAGAACGCCGCGAGCGAGATCGCGACTGCGAACGATGACCTGTCGAGACGCACGGAAAATCAGGCGTCAAACCTTGAGGAAACAGCGAGCAGCATCGAGGGAATCGCCTCCACGGTGAAGCAAAACGCCGCCAACGCGCAGGAAGCCAATAAACTCGCCGCCGAGGCATCCAAATGCGCCCTTCAAGGTGGACAGCTGGTGTCTCAGGTCGTGACGACCATGAATGACATCACCGCAAGCAATCGTGAGATCGCCGATATCACCACCATCATCGACGCCATCGCTTTCCAGACGAACCTTCTGGCGTTGAATGCGGCGGTCGAGGCGGCGCGTGCAGGCGAGCAGGGCCGCGGTTTCGCTGTGGTGGCTTCGGAAGTGCGCAGCCTTGCCCAGCGCGTGTCTGAAGCCGCCAAGGATATCAAGGCTGTCATTGCGAACTCTGTCGGCAAGGTCGACGAAGGGGCCAAACTCGTGGAAAGCGCGGGCAGGGCGATGGAAGAGATTGTTGGTCAGGTGCAGCGCGTCAATTCGATCATCGGCGGTATCGCGATGGCCAGCAAGGAGCAGAGCGAGAGCGTGCAGCAAGTGAATGTGGCAATCACCCAGATCGACAGAATCACACAGCAAAATGCCGCGCTTGTAGAAGAAGCGACGGCGTCGGCGAGAAGTCTGGAGGAGCAGGCCCACGAACTTGTCGACGCGGTCGCATTTTTCAGGATCGCGGAGGAACGCCGTTCCTCAAGGAACGAGCCACCCGCCTCGCCCGATGTCGCGGAACGGGCAAAAGACTCCGCGCTGCATTGATGCGCGTCGGCGCAGAAAGCAGATCTTGCCTCTGCGCCAAGAAGACCCTCGGTGGCAGGCAGGCCTAAAGAGTCCACGGCGCGCGCTCTTGATTCAATCGAAAGCGCGCTCCGTGTTTTGGCTTGTCTGTCGTCTCGAAGTGACGGCGCGCGAGCCTGCCCGCTTCCTCTCTCGCTTTTGTCCAATTCAGAAAGACGGCGTTCGCCCCACGTGAGCGATGAGTAGCCCAAATGCATCACCGCGACCGCCCTCCAAGGCCCAGGCCAAGAGTGTCACGCAAGCTTCAAGGAGCGCTCATAAGGTCCGAAAATTCGGGTGGGCAATCAAAGAATTAGTTGGGCAAATGGGCAAGATAATGTTTTCCGGCTCTTGCGCCGCATTCGCGGCTGTGAGTCTGGTTCTGGTATCGAATGCGGCAGAGGCGGCGTGCGGTAGCGGCGGGAGCATCAACACGGCAAGCGGTTGCCAGACGCTGTCCACTGCTGGCAGCAGCCTGACCGTCACGAGCCTGGGCTCGGTGGCCGTCACCAGCGGTGACGCGGTCACGGCTTCGGGCTCGAACGTCACGATCACCAATTCCGGCACCATATCCGATACGGCGAACGGCAAGCGCGCCATCAAAGGCAGCGATGCGTCTGGAAGCCTTACCATCACCAATAACGCCGGGGCCACGATAACCGCTTCCGGCGACGACGCCATCAAGGTCGGGAGCAACGTCAGCGCCCTCACGATCACGAACGCGGGCGCCATTTCGGCGACGGGCAGCTCCGGTCAAGCCATCGACGCGCGTGATGCGACGGGCGGAACGATCACGAATTCCGGCACTCTCAGCGCGGCCTACGACGATGCGCTGCGTCCGGGCTCGAACATGACGATCACCAATACCGGGACGATTATCTCGACCAGTCCCTACAATACGAAGTGTCCCGACTATCTCGGCGCAACGGCATGCGCGAGCGCGAAGAGTGCCTCCGACGCCATCGACGTCGGAGGAAATACCGGGGTGACCGTAAATAACTACGGCACGATCAGCGGCCCCCGTCACGGTATCACCGCCGATACCGACGTCACCGTCTACAACTATGCGGGCGGCACGATCACCGGAAATAACGGCTCGGGCGTCGGTTCGGACGGAACGGGCAGAGTCTACAACTGGGGCACGATTACTGGAGCATACGCAGGCCCCGGCAACGCCTATGACCAGACGGGTACGGGCGCGACAGTCAACAACGGCGACGGCGACGGCGTCGATATCGACGGTGTGGCTTACATAGAAAACTGGGGAATCATTCAGGGCACGGGCGCAGGCGGCGTGGACAGCGGCGGCAATCCGAACGGCTCGGAAGGCATCGCGGCAGGCGGCGGCACCCTCATCAACCACACGGGCGCAACCATTTCCGGTGCGACCAACGGCATCCTGATCGACGACGGCGCGGGTGGTCCGGGTGTGGCGGCGGTATCCATCACCAATGACGGCACCATCACCGGCACGACCGGCTACGGCATCTGGATCGCCGGGAGCACTTACGACAACACGATCACGAACAGCGGCACGATCACGGGCGGCACGGCGGCGATCCGGATCGACGGCGGCAACAACACGGTGACGCTTCTCGCCGGGTCCGCCATCAACGGGGCGATTCAGCTCGGCAGCGGCAACGACACGCTGAACCTCTATACAGGCGCAACCGTCAACGGCCAGATCGACGGCGGCACGGGCGCGGACACCCTCAATCTCAAGGGTACTGGCGCAGGTTCCCTCTCCAACGCCACCAAGTTCGAGAACCTGAACATCTACGGCGGTGCGTGGACGTTGACGAGCGGCCTGAGCTTCTCCGGCAATGTGACGGTTGCCTCCACGGCAGTGCTCAAGGTCGGTGACGGCATCGGCACGCTGACGGTTGGCGGAAACTTTACGCAAGCGAGCGGCTCCACCTACGCCGTGCAGGTCACGCCCGGTTCGACCGCGTCCGACGCGATTAATATCACGGGGGCCGCAAGCGTGGACGGCGCGATCCTGAATGTGTCGAAAACCGCGAGCGGCCGCTATACCATCGGCTCCACCTATACAGTGCTTACCGCCGCTGGCGGCGTTTCCGGCGAATACACGCTGACGGGCGACACCACGCTTTCGGCCTTTTACGACCTCGTCGCCAAATACCCTGGAAACGCCGTCACGCTTGCTGTGACGCAGACCTCGGCCTTCTCGGCGGCGGCCACAACCCGCAACGAGACAGCGGCCGCGAACGGGCTGCAAAGCCTTTCCGAAGGCAACACGCTGCGCGATGCGGTCGGATATCTGACGAGCTACGAAACGGCGCGCGTCGCCTTCAACCAGCTTTCGGGCGAAGCGCATGCATCGGCCAAGGCCGCGCTCGTGGACGACAGCCGCTTTGCGCGGAGCGCCGCGCTCGACCGTCTGCGCGACGACGATCAGTGCGGCACCGAGTGGCAGCCCGTTTCCGCCAAGGACGAGCCCGCCGCACCCTGCGCGGCTGGCCTCTCGGCCTGGGGACGCGGGTTTGGATCGTGGGGCGGCATCGACGGCAACGGCAACGCACACGCCATCGATCACACAACGGGCGGCTTCTTCGCTGGCTTCGACGGCCTCGTCGGCAGCGGCATCCGCGCGGGCTTCCTGTCCGGCTACAGCCATTCAACCTATAAAGCCTCTGAAGTCGCATCCAGCGGATCGAGCGAGAATTACCATTTCGGCCTCTATGGCGGCGGCGCATGGGGACCGGTCGCGCTTCGCGTCGGCGGCTCCTTCACGATCTCCGACATCTCGCTGTCGCGCGGCGTCGCGTTCACCGGCTACACGGATCGCCTGAAGGCGGATTATCAGGCGGTCACGGGGCAGGTGTTCGGCGAGGTCGGCTATCGCCTCGGGGCCATCGCCACGCCAGCGGGCGCGGTCGTCGTGGAACCGTTCGCAGGGCTAGCTTTCGTGAACGTGCATTCCGACGCCTTCAACGAAACCGGCGGGGCGGCGGCGCTTGCTGCGCGCTCCGGCGATACCGGCGTGGGCTACTCGACCCTCGGCGTGCATCTCTCCCGCGACTTCGCCCTCGGCGGCATCGGCCTCACGGCAAAAGGCTCCTTCGGTTGGCGGCACGCCTTCGGCGACGTCACGCCGACGAGCACATTCGCGTTTTCGGGCGGCGATGCGTTCACGGTGGCGGGAAGCCCGATTTCGCGGGATGTCGCCTTCGTCGAGGCCGGTCTGGGTACAGCCGTGTCTTCGAATGTGACGGTGGGCGTGTCCTATGTCGGGCAGTTCGGCGACCGCTCCGACGACAATGGCGTGCGCGGCAC
>NZ_JASGFR010000020.1:0-74852 GCF_047605405.1 Rhodomicrobium sp.
GTTCGCGGGACATCGAAAGAAAAGGCGAAGTTCCGCCATTGCTCCGACCGCCCCAGCAATTGTTCCGTTTCGCCAAGGATGCGCTGGTTGCCGTGGGCGCAGCGGATCTGCCAGCGCAGGCCACGTTTGCCGGTAATGTGGCCCCTGAGTTTCCCGTCGATCCGGTAACTGCCGGCGGAGAACAGAACAAACTGCCTGACTACAGGAAACTGAATGCGCCCCTCTCCCATATTGAAATGCAAGGCGTGCCCGGCATCGGGCGACAGGGGCGCGAATTCGACGCTCGCGTTGGTGCCTGGGGTAATCATCCAGTCGAAAGCAACGCCACTCGGCTCACGCTCGAAACTGGGGTGCGTTATAAGGCCAATCGTATCCTGTTCGGCTTGTGGCAGAAATTGAAGCCAGGCATTGTAAGCAACGTCGACGAGGTTTTTCTCGATCAGCACATCCAGATAGGGAGCAATCTCACGATTGGTGAGCGGTTTCGCCGTTCCCTTCAGGGCGACCATCAGCTGCAGCGGTGTGTCCATCTTGCGCACGTTTTTTGGCAGGGCATCGAAGAAGCCTTGCCGCCAGGCCGGGTTTCGCGCGAGTCGGGCAGTCAGGAAGCGCCTGCCTTCCGGTTCGTCAGCGAGAAGCGTCAGATAGCTGAAGACGTACAAGGTCAGGTCGGGACGGGTTTGCAGCAGTATTTCCGCGTGGCCGAGAGCACTTTTGAAATCACTGCGCAGGAAACTGTCGTTCAGGAGCCAGAATTGTGCAATTGCCTCGCGTTGCGAGCGTCGAACGGCCTCCCGCATCAGAATGCGAGCGCGATCGGGCGTATCGGCGATTTCACCGAGCAAGCGGTATGCCGTCGCGTTCAGCGGATCATTTTCCAGAGTGCGCAAGGCCAGCGAACGGATTTCCTCACGCAGGCCGCGACGATCGACGCTTTCCGGCGCTCCTGCCTGCCGCGCAGGCGGAAGCTTTCCTATGGTATCTTCGGACGCTTCGGGAAGGCGAGAGCCTGTCTTGCTGCCCTGGTTCAAGTTGAGAAACTGCACTCGCAGCCGTTCCGCTTTCGCGATGAGGGCAGCGGGGTTCGAAGCATTGAGACGCAACGCCAGATCGGGATCATTGAGTGCCAGCGCATAGGGAAGGCTTTTTGTGGCGATCAGCCAGAAGAGAAGAAGGCTGAGCGCGCTGAAAAACGCAAACCGGGCGGGACTCGCGATGACATGCGACAGTTTGTTGATCGAGGCCCGAAATACCTTTGCGTGCCCGAAGTTCGAGATGTTTCTACTCATAGGCGAAATCCGAACAGATTAAGAATTTGGCTTAAACCGGCGGGACGTCGACGAGCCGGGGAATCGGGGCGCATTGCTTGCCAACCGGTCGGGACACTCGACTGGGGTTGGAGGCTCGGCTGGCGATCTCCCGGCTTCGGCGGTGCGGTGTCGGGCTCGCCCCTGAGGCGGGTCGAATCATAGGCAGAACGGCGGGATTGCGACTTGAGGGCGTCCCAAGCGGCGATGACCCGGTTCGCGTAAAGACTTCGGTTGAAACCGCCGTCCCGCTCGTGATCCATCACTAGGTCGGGATGAAGCCAACGCATGATGAGCGCCATATGCCGTCGGATGTCTTCGGCCGGGGCAGAAGGGCTCGCACCGAGCATCCGGTAGTAATCGGCCTTTTCGTCGAGCATGACCTGCTCGATGAAGAAACCGGCCGCTTTCCTGAGCGTGGGTTCTGACCGCCCGGTGATGGAGACCGCGTCCCGAAGGGCGTCGGGCTCAGCAGCTGCAATTTCGAGAAGGAACGTGATGCCCTTCGGCAAGGGAAACCGGCGCGCTTTATGTGCCATGCGAGGATAAGACAGCATGCCAAGAGCAGCGGCGATGGCATCGGGACTTCGCATCGATCAATACCGGGCTAGCTGCGGCTTTTGCGTGCTGCGATCTGCGTCTTCCGTGTCCATATGATACCCGTACTGATAGTCGTATTCGTGCCCGTATGCGTATCCCACTGTCTTCGGATCGAACTTTGTCACCAGCGTCCCGAGCAAGGTGACGCGGGCCATGTACATTCGGCGCAGCGCGGCGCGGAGCGCGCCTTTTCTGCTGTCGCCGGCGCCCACGACGAAAACGGTTGCTGCCGCAGCGCCCGACAGGAGCTGCGCGTCCGCGAGCCCCAATACCGGAGGCGAGTCGAAAATGATGACATTGAACACATCCGACCCGAGCGATATGAGCGAATAAACCCGGGGGCCGCTGAGGAGATCGGCGGCGTTCGGCGGAAGCGGCCCCGACGCCATGAACGCGAGGTTGGGGTGATCGGTCCTTTGCACCAGATCTGGCGGCATGGAAGCGCCGGTCAGATAGTTGCTGAAGCCCATCGAATTATCGAGGTTCAGCTTGATGTGCAGAGATGGCCGCCTGAGATCCGCGTCGATCAGCAGAACTCTCAGACCGATCTGCGCGAAATGACGGGCCATCGCAATTGCTGTCGTCGACTTCCCCTCGCCCGCGCCCGCGCTCGTCACTGCGATCGAGCGCGGCAGTCCGCTATCCGTGGAGAATTGTAGCGCCGTCGCGAAGGATCGGTAGGCTTCCGCTACATGGGAGCGGTGGTCTTTGATAACGACGCTCAATTCCATGTCGGATTGATCGCGCGGAATGATGCCCAAGGTCGGCAGCCCGGAAATTTGTTCCACCTCCTCGGGGGCACGCACGCGATCATCGATCATCTCGAGCAGGCAGGAAATTCCGATGCCGGTAACGAGCCCCAGACCAAGGGCGAGAAACAATGCGCGGCTCAGGTTCGGCTCGGAAGGAGAGGTCGGGACGATTGCTCTGTCTACGATGAAAATATTGTTGCTTCCAACGCCGCTGGCAATGTCGACCTCCTTGAGGCGTTGAAGAAGGCTATTGTACAGATTGCGATTGGTGTCGACTTCCCTTTTTAATATATTATAGCGAATGCCTTTTTTCTGAAGATCGAGAACTTCCGTGCGGAGTTCCTCAATTCTCGCCCTCATCTCATTTTCCTGGGCGAGCGATGATTGATAGCCTGCTTTCAAGGAGTTCCGAATCGTCTTTATCTCGGCATTGATTTGTCGATCCACCTCCTTGATCTTGTTCGAGATTTGAACCATCTCGGGATAGCTTGGCTTGAAGTTTTCCAGCTTCTCCTGATACTGGGTTTCCAAGGCCTTCCGCTGACCGCGCAGGGTGTCTATCACCTGATTGCTAAGGACCTGGGGTAAATTGATGGCAGTCGAACTTTCGACTTGACGCCAAAGCTGTTCGTTCTTGATGCGCTCGGAAATCAGCTGGCCCGCGGCAGCGTTCGCGGCGGCGAGACTGTTTTCCGCGATGGACGTTTTATCGTTGACCTCGACCATCCGCTCCTTTTCGGCGAAATCGATCAAAGCCTGCTCGGATTCCTGCAGCCTTATCTGCAGTTGCTTGATCTGATCATCAAGAAACGTCTTCGCGTAGGCGTTCGCCTCGAATCGCCGGTTCAGATTGGAGGCCACATAGGCGTCTGCGTATCCATTCGCGATCATCTGAGCACGGTGCGGATCAGGATCGAGGTAGCGGATATCGACGAGGCGTGAGCCGGGAACCGGCATGACCGTGACGTTGCTGATCAGGATATCGCTGGCCTTCGCTATCTTCGACGCCGGGGAGAGCGTCTGAGTTTTTGAGAAGTAGCCTGTAATAAGCCCAAGCGCCGAAACGTCGCGAGGCTTGAAAAATGTATCGTCCTTGTAAAGATTAAGTGCGGATACGACTCGTTCCGCCATGGACCGGCTTCTTAAAAGCTCGTGCTGCGTACGCAGGAAGTCGACGCTGCCAGTTTCTGTGGGGCTTGTCGTTCCGCTTTCGACGATCTTGGCTCCCTCTCTCTCGATCTGAATACTGACATTTGCTGCGTAAAGAGGCGTCTTCATCAAGGTCTGAATCGTGCCGAGAACGCAGAATACGAACGCGGTTCCCAGTACGAGGAACTTATGCTTGAGAAGGAGGTGAACGTAACGCCGCAGCGAAACCGCCAGCTTCTCTTCTTCTTCCGGCTCGGCCCCGTATCCAAGGGGGACATAGCCGAGCCTTGCTGTCGCTATTGCGTGAGAATCGGCCCGGATGAGCGCCTGAGCCTCGCGTGAACGATCATCGGCTCCACCCCGGAAGCTATCCTGCATAGTTTGACTCGCTACCCAAATTCGCCGGTCGCAATTCGCGGATCGAAGCCACGGCTACGTTCTTCAAAAGACTTGCACTGAATCCTCGGACGCTCTGGTGCCGATCATAACTGAGAATGGCATCAATCAGCGCAACTTATGCAAGCGACGCGGTGCGCAACAGTGCGCGTTTTCCACAATCTTTAATTGTCTCGCGCGGCCCGAATCGCAATCTGTGGTTAATTGGCTGCACCGATTGGAAAAAGAGCTTATCCACTAATTTATAAAATTGTAAAAATCCTATGATCATTATAACGTTTGCCGGTGTTTCAGTGCATCGAACGATATCTTGGAGAATGCTATGAAGTGCCAAAAGCGCGGTCTGAAGAGGCTCGTCGAATGGTCAACCGTGGTAACTGCCGGTACTGTCTTCATGGTTACGGCAGCTCAAGCGACCATTTTGACGAATATCCAGGGCTCCGTGATGGTTGATCGCGGAGGCGGGTTCCAGCCGGTCTCGGTGACGTCGCCGGTTGTTGCGGGCGACCGCGTTCGCGCCGTCTCGGGCAGTGCGGACATTGTCTACGACAGCGGCATGATCCAGAAGGTTGCGCAATCTCAGACTGTTGCGGTCCTTTCGAATGGGCAGCCAGCCGGGGGCGTTCCCGGACAGGGAAGCTTTTCAAGTAACCTCCCGCTGATCGGCGCCACGCTCGGCGTCGGCATCGGTGTCGGTGTCGCATTGGCGACCAACGATAGCGGTAACGAGTTCATCGGCGGGGTCAGCCCGTAATTCGTCGTCGGAGTGCTCCGATGTTGTTCGGGTCTTGCGTCGCTGTCTTGGTGCTGGCGGTTCTTTTTGGAGGCGGCACGAGTATCGGCTTTCTGGGGGACGCGGCCGCACAAGCAGCGGCGGTTCCGCTACTGTGTGTAGCGCTTTGGCCGATGATGGAGAGATCCGGCTGGGACGCGCAGCGCCGCGCGATTGCAGTCGTGTTTCTTTCCGCCCTGGCGATTGTCGCGCTGCAGCTTTTGCCTTTGCCGTTCCATATCTGGTCCGGCGGCGAAAAGTTGCTGAGCCGGAGCGGTACAGCCGGTATTGCGCCGTCGACAGCCTGGGACACATTTTCGCTGACGCCGCAGGCAACCTGGGCAGCCGCTGTGTCGCTCCTCGTGCCACTCGCGGTATTTTCCGCGGTGGTTCGCCTGGATTTTCAGCAAAGACGCATGCTCTGCTGGATCGTGCTTGGGCTTGGCGTCCTGTCTCTCGTGATTGGCTTCCTTCAAGTGGCCCAGGGGCCTGGAAGCGGGCTTCGATTTTACAGTTACACAAATCTGACGGAGGCCGTCGGTTTCTTCGCGAACCGCAATCACTTCGCGGCCCTCATAGTGGTGAGCCTGGTGCTTGTCGGCTATTGGTCGACGATGCCAAAGGTGGGAGCGCGGCCCCCAGCTTCCAACCTCCTCCTTTGGGCGGTCATAGCGCTCACTTTCGTCGCTTTGGTAACCGGGGTGATGTTGGCGAGATCTCGCGCCGGCTTCTTTTTGGCCATGCTGGCGATCGGAGGCGGCGCGGCCATCTTTTTCGCTGCTCGAACGCAAGAGGATACGGGCGGTCGGGAGAATCGGGCCTCGTCTCGGGCCGTTGCCACTGTCGCAATCATTGCGATGCTTTTTGCAGTCCAGTTCGGCATCGGTCGCCTGCTGACACGCTTCGAAGGCGATTTCGTCGACGATCTTCGCCTCCGTTTTGCCGGTGCAACGCTCCAAACGGCGATCAAATCGCTGCCCTTCGGCACGGGATTAGGTTCTTTCGTGCCGGTGTATAGTGCGGTCGAAAAGAGCGATGACGTCCATCCGGGGTACGCCAATCGCGCCCATAATGATTTCGCCGAGATCTTTCTTGAAACCGGCGTCATCGGCGCATTCGTTATCCTGGCTTTCCTGGCTTGGTTCTCGAATCGGAGTTGGACTGTCTGGAAGGCGCCTCCGGTTGGCGAGGCGCGGGATGTGACGGCGCTGAACCGGACTGCGGTCGTGATCCTCGCCTTGCTGCTCGCCCATTCGATTGTGGACTATCCCCTTAGAACGACAGCGCTTGCCGCCATCTTTGCGCTGTTCTGCGGGATACTTGCTGTTCCGGCGACGTACGAGGTCCAGCCCCAGCCTAAGCCGCGGCGAGGGCGGCACCATTCCCGCGGGGAGGTGAAGCGAGAGGCTTGGGCCAGCGAGATTGCCTGGCCAGAAGACTGGCGGAGGACTGGGGCGAGCTCGTGATCCGATTTCGACATGCGCATCCAGGGTGCCGCACGCTGCGAGCAAAGGTCGGAATAACAAGAAACACGTGCAAGTCTCTAAAGGCAGGTGGGGTTTTCGAATTTGATATTTGAGCGAGAGCCTGCAGCCGGGGCTCAAATTCCAAATTCGCTTCAGTAGTTTGCGGGCTCTTGTGATCGCTTGGTTTATCTGTGGAGCTATGTCGATGTGCCGCCCATTCTTGCTCATTCTGGATGTCAGCCTTCTCTGCATTTCGACCGTTTTTGCTTTCATCCTGAGGGAGAATTTCGAGATTACCGTGCCGCGTTTCCTTGAATTCGTTCCCTATCTCCTTGCCACGATGATCGCCTCTCTGGTTGCCTTTTCCGTCAGTGGCGTCAACCGAACCATCTGGCGGTTCAGTAGCGGTCCAGACTATCTGCGCGTGATGACGGTTGTCGCGGCCGCGGTCGTTGGCGCGACTGCCTTGACCTTTGCGTGGAATCGTCTTGAAGGAACGTCACGGTCACTGCCCTTCATTCAACTGATCTTCGGAGTGGCGTTGCTCGTGGGCGCCCGTGCCCTGCATAAAATCAGCCATGACTTTCGGCAGCATCGCAAGGCTTTTGGCGCTTTTCTTCAACCGGCTTCACCGTCGCCGCAGATCGCGTTGCTGATCGTGGGAATTTCCAAGCTGACGGAGGCATATCTGCAGGCGGTGTCGGAACTCGCTCCGGGGCGCGTAAGGGTAGTCGGCCTCGTGGGAAGCACCGATCGGCATGTCGGTCGGCTCGTGGCATCGCACCCTGTACTGGGAGAAACGGAGGAACTGGAGAGCATCCTAGATGATCTGGAAGTTCACGGCATAACCATCGACCGTATCGTGGTTGCCTCCCCCGTCCAGTCTCTGCGCGACCCGGAACGCGAAACGCTGCTTCGCATTGAACGGTCTCGCGGCATTCGGCTGCAATTTCTCGTCCAGGATCTCGGCTTCAGTCTTGAAAAGCCTGGCGCGGTTTCGCATGGCAAAAGGAACCGGGCGCCGCGCCCCTCGGATTCGGGCTCCCAGAATGTCAGTTTCCATATCGCCCCGGAGACGCTGGAGAAGATCGCCAGACGCAGATACTGGAAATTCAAGCGCGGCGTCGATTTTCTTCTCGCCCTTTCGGCGCTCATTATCCTCTCTCCCTTTCTGCTCATATCGGCTGCGTGCGTGGCGGCGAGCATCGGATTCCCGGTCCTTTTCTGGCAGCAGCGGCCCGGTCTCGGCGGCAAGCCTCTAAGGCTCTACAAATTTCGGACCATGAAGGCCGCTCACGCTCCAGACGGCACACGGCTGTCAGACGCTGAACGGGTGTCGCGTCTCGGAAGCTTGATGCGGCGCCTGCGCTTCGACGAGTTTCCGCAATTGTTCAACATCATTCGGGGAGACATGGCTATCGTCGGGCCGAGGCCGCTATTGCACTGGGAGCAAACAGAGGCACAGAGCGCCAGACTGATGGTCAGGCCAGGTCTTACCGGATGGGCTCAGGTCATCGGTGGGCGCGATATATCGTCGGACGACAAGGCCGCGCTGGATGTCTGGTACGTGCAAAACGCGAGTTTGCGTCTCGATATCGAAATCGTGCTGCGGACGATTGTCATGGTCTTTTTTGGGGAGCGGATTTCCGCGCGCGATATCGAAAAAGCCTGGTGCGATCTTGGTCAGAGCGGAATTGCGCGTCGTCCGGCCGTAGCGAATATGAAGACGCAGATGGCTGGGTTCACCGCGCAGGCTGGTTAACGCCTCTGTTGAGGCTTGCCTTGCCCGCATGCCATTGCCATGGTGCGCCGGCTCATAAAGCATGCAGGAGGTGGTTCATGCTTCATCGTCGGTCTGTGCTTGGTATCGGTGTCGCCCTGAGCACCCTGCCGATCTTGTCAGGCAAGGCGGGGGCGCAGTCTTCCGACCGTAGTCGAGACGTCATCCTGTCCGTGGCGGATGCGAAGGCAGCAGCGGAAAACCTCCTGTCGCTCGCGTTATACGCCAAATTATCGCCGGAGAACGCGTCGGTTCTGGAAGGGCTGAACGAGCGAATTTTCGCCTCGCTCGCCCTGCTGGGAGGTGTCCCCGCGGCCGAAGCGGAAGTCTACGTCGAGCCCGCTCAGGCGGTCCTCGCCACGCAAATCACCGAGCGGGGAATCCCGCTGGTGCCAGCCTCGGCAAGTGGCGTCGTCCCCCTCGTCAACTCCGATGCCCCCAGCGATGACCTCAGCGCGGCCGTGGCTGCGGTGATCAAGACCGCATTCGGGCTTCGGGACATCAATGAAGCCGGTCTTTCAAGCCTCGCAGCACAGTTTTCGCTTAAAGACGTGCTCGCACAACTTGGTTCGCTGATCCGTTCGGGCGAGTGGGCCTTGGCAGCGCAGGTGCTGAGAACGCTCCTGTCCCGGCTCGCGGCGGTCTGGCAAGCGGTCCCCGCCATCCAGGAGGCGATCGGCCCGGAGGCGACCCGAGGCATCCTAAGCGCGACCGCTGCGAGGTATGTGCCCTTCGTGGGATGGCCGGTGCTTGTCGCCACCATCCTGTTCGCCGCGGCGCAGCATCGGGAACGGCTGATTTCCGCCCTCGACAAGGCTGGTCTCTGAGACTTCTGTCAGAAACGCTCGATGGAAGTGCCGCCCCGGATAAGCCGACCGTCGTGGTGCAAACCGCCAGAGCCAGTCTGACGCGTTATGCCTGATCGGACGACGCTGCAGAATTGTGCTGCCGATCCGATTGTCCTTGCGGCGCATCGATGCGGACTTTGACGCAGGCTGATCCGAGGTCGAGCCGAGAGCGAGCGCGGTGCTGTGACGCCACCGTCCGCGTCGCAGTGCGTCAGGCGTGACCGATCGTGTCGCCCTTGGAGAGGTGGATGATCTTCTCGTAGAGCGAGATCGTCTTTAACGCGTTTTGCTTGAAACGGGCGGCCTGCAACTCGTCGCCGCCGAAGAGCGGAATTTGATCCATTTCCTTCACGGCATCGCGTAGCGCGGCCTGGCGCAGTTTGCACTTTTCTACAAAATCCATGTCTCATGCCCTTCCCAAGGTATGCCAAGGGAAGCGCGAAATTAACGCGGCGTCAACCAGGAATAGAAAATGGTTGTATCTTCACCCGAGCACGGGGAGGCGGCTGAAGGTTCATGCGCCCGCTCTCATCTCGTTCCGACGGCCGGCTCAACCGGGGAAGGCAGGCGGCCACCGGATTGTGAAGCGCTGCTTCGGCCCCTTCTTCGCATCAAGGTTCAAGCGGCGGGAACTTAAAGCCGGGCTGTGTGATGTCCGGTGGACGTCCACAATCGGGATCAAAGCACATGCCTGCCATCACAACAAAAGACGGCATCGAGATCTATTACAAGGATTGGGGTTCCGGTCAGCCCATCGTTTTCAGCCATGGCTGGCCGCTTTCTGCGGATGACTGGGACGCGCAGTTGCTGTTCTTTCTCGGCAAGGGCTTCCGGGTGATCGCTCACGACAGGCGCGGCCACGGCCGTTCAAGCCAGACGAGCGAAGGTCACGACATGGATCATTACGCCGACGATCTCGCGGCGTTGACCGAGCATCTCGATCTGCGCGATGCCGTCCACGTGGGGCACTCCACCGGGGGCGGCGAGGTGGTCCGCTACCTTGCGCGCCACGGCGAAAGCCGCGCCTCGAAAGCCGCGCTCATCAGCGCCGTGCCGCCACTCATGGTGAAGACGGAAGCCAATCCGGGCGGTCTTCCGAAGGAAGTCTTCGACGGTTTTCAGGCGCAGATCGCCGCCAATCGCGCGCAATTCTACCATGAGATCCCGGCGGGACCGTTCTACGGCTACAATCGCCCAGGCGCGAAACCGTTGCAGGGTGTGATCTGGAACTGGTGGCGGCAAGGCATGATGGGCGGGTCGAAGGCACATTATGACGGCGTCGTCGCCTTTTCGCAGACCGATTTCACCGAGGATCTGAAAAGGATTACCGTGCCGGTTCTGGTGATGCACAGCGAGGACGACCAGATCGTCCCCTATGCCGACGCGGGTCCGCTCTCGGCGAAGCTCCTGAAGAACGGCACGCTGAAGACCTATCAGGGCTTTCCGCACGGCATGCCCACGACCGAGGCCGAGACAATCAACGCGGACCTGCTCGCCTTCATCAAGGGGTGAAGCTGGCGCGCGGCGAGGTTGGCGCGTGGCTCGACAGGCGAGCGTGTCGCGCCTTCTTCGCCCGACAGCTGGCAGCGGCAGGAGGGCGGCGCAGAACAAGACGCCGCTTTCTTCACTCGCCATCGAGAGCGAGCTGGAATTCCACGCGGCGATTTTTGCTCGTGGTGCCCGTCTCGCTCGTGACGATTGTTTCCGTTCTGCGGCTTACCGTGGCGAGACGGTCCTCGGCAATACCGAGCTTGACCAATTCGTCGACAACCGCCTTTGCGCGCTCCATGCCGAGTTCCTGGTTTCGTTCGCTCTGGCCAAGGGA
Source organism: Rhodomicrobium sp. (assembly GCF_047605405.1). Taxonomy (NCBI): domain Bacteria; kingdom Pseudomonadati; phylum Pseudomonadota; class Alphaproteobacteria; order Hyphomicrobiales; family Hyphomicrobiaceae; genus Rhodomicrobium; species Rhodomicrobium sp. The sequence continues at coordinate 10,896 of NZ_JASGFR010000020.1, forward strand.
GTCCGTAAAACCTATGACAAGCAGGCGGATATCCGAATTGGCCATGATGTCGGCCAGTTCCGCGATCTTCCTGCCCGCTATCTCCGGGTTTCGGAATTTCGTGCCTTCCCCGAAGAAGATGGCGTTCCTGCGCGCCCATTCCGTGAAGCGCTGCTGCGGCGAAAACACCTGCGCGCTCACCGTCTTCAGCGACTCACCCTGCTCGGCAACGCTCGCTTTCAGGTCGGCGAGGCTCGCATTTCCGACTTCGATCCGCGCCTCGATGGCAGCCAGTCTGTCCATGACGGCCGAGACCGCGTTCTGAAGATCGTCGACCTTGTGCGCATCGGGGAGAACGAGAAGCCGGCTTATGACGGGCAGTTCTGTGACACGGCTCGACACCTGATTTTCGATCCCCTCCTTGATGGCGTAGCTCGGCACCAGACCCGACAAGATCAGGGATTTTCCGTCGCCGTCGAAGCGTACGTCCACGGGGAAGCCCGCCACGCCCGGAAACGCGCTCGCGATGCTTGCCGCTCTGTCGCGGATCGCTTCCATGCGCTCGCTTTGCCAATACCGTACGCCCGCAAATGCGAGGATCGCGAGGATGAGCGCGCTATAAAGCGCGATGGCGAATACCGGCCTGCGCCGTCGCCGGGTCAGGGTTTCCTGCACCTTGTCCGCAAGCGCGGCGAGCGTCTCACGGGCGGAATGCGCGGCGGTATACGGGTCGGGCGAGCTGAGACGCGATTCGTGAACGTCGAGAACATCGACGATCGTCTTGTCCAAGACATCCAGCAGCGAAGCCCTCGCATATCCCTCGCATCGAAGCACGAACAGCATCTTGGCCGTCATGCGCAGATAGAGCTGCTCTTCGCCAAGATCGATGGACTTCAGAGACTGGCGTTTCGCCTTCAGCGCCTCGGACGCGAACTTGTTCACGGCGGCAAGCATGCCGGTGACGCGCGGCCCGTCATTGGCGATAGGCTCGGTCACGGCGAGATCGGGCGCCTGCCATGAGTCGACGAGCACGCCGGTTTCGGCATCGATCATCAGGATTTCCTGCACGCGGAAAGCAGTGCGCCGCCGCAGAAGCGCTTTCGCATAAGACTTGCCGGTGACGAGGCAATACAGCCGAAGCCAGATGAAGCGGCCCGATAGCCCTCCTTCCAGGCGCTGGTTCGTCTGCTCCATGAAATCGCGGAAGGCGCTCATCACATAGGCTGACGTCAGCCGCCCGAGGATGGGATAAAGCGCGTCGACGATTTCGGTGCGGGAGTTGCGGATTTCGCTGCGGATGCCGTCGATGATGACAGGCGCCATCGAGGTGGCGAGACCGGTACGGTCCCTGATCCCTGCGGAGCGCATTGCACCCGCCAGGACGTCTGCAACGCTTTCGCGAAGTTGCTCGGGCGAGCCTATGCTCTGATCGTGCGCAGCGACGAGCGCTCGCACGTCTTCAAGGACAGCGCTTTCCCGCCCGAAAAGGACGTCCTTGAGCGCGAGGTAGTCATTCTTAACCGACATCGTCCGCCGCCCGCTCAAGCCGCAAGCGGCCGGCAATGTCGCCGATTGCCTTGCTGAGATCGGAAAGGGCCTCTTTCTGCGAGTGCTCGGACGCCGCCGCAAGGCTGTCGATCCGCTTTTCGATGGACTGGAACCGAGCGCGGCACTCCTGTTCAAACAGCGAAAGGCGTTCTTCGATGCCCGCCATGCGCGTTTCGTGCGCGCGGCGTAGATCGCGTAATATGATGTCTTTTATGATAAGTATTTCCGGCGCCGACCCGTCGTCGGCGGTCTCGGTCGAATCTGAGAGCATGTCACCCACCTGCCCGGCATCTATGCAATATGATTCAATACCACATAAAATCGTGGGTCAAAAAAAGATCGTTTGTTTACCTTACCGTCGCTGTGGGCGCTTGGATCGGCCGCTATTGAAGCGAATCGCGCGCGTCGCGGAAAAGCTCCTCGGGGCTGAGCTTATATCTAAGCATCAAGGCTCTGATGCATTCCTCGATCTTTTCGTTCCAATCCGCCATGCCGAGCTGCTCGAAATCTGCCATAGCAAACGAAAGCAGCCGAGCCAGCTTCACGGCAGAAATGCGTGAATATTCGTCTTCGACAAGATATTCTGCTAGTACGATATAGCTCGGCGTATTATTGCGCATGACTGGGCTCCTGCAAAAGGAAATCCCTAAAGAGCATGCCGTCACTACCAAGTCGACTAAGGAGAATTCCCTAGATGTCACATTAAGGGCGTTAGGGGAAGGGTTGTGGAACATCATAGAAAATCAAAGGATTATGTTGAACGCTTGCTTGACTTTAAACGATCTTATGAAGGGTTCGGTGAGGGTTCCACCTCAGGGCGCGCCAAGTGGTACGCGCGATCGGAAAATTAAACGCGAGCATGCCTCATGAAGAATCAGGCGATAAAGCTGTTACTGCTGGGCGAAGTCGGGGTTGGCAAAACGTCGCTCGCGAGGCGCCTCGTGTTTGGAACCTTCGATTCAAGCTACAAAGCGACAATCGGGGTCGACATTTTCGATTTTACCCTCAAGGCCCGTGTCTCCGGCCTGCTCGTGGACGTTAATCTCCTCATCTGGGATATAGACGGCGACTATTCGCAGGATATCTATCGCCACATCTATTCTGAAGGCGCCACTGGCGCGCTCATCGTGTCCGATGTGTCGCGCCCCTTGACCCAGAAGGCTGCGGTCGATCTCTGGGGCGGCTTCGAGCGCGAGTTTCCGGGACGTCCTGCCAAGATCGTCATGAACAAGGCCGACCTTCTGACAAGCCCCGCCGGCACGCTGATGCCGGCGGCTATCGGCGTTGATTTTGTCTGGACCAGCGCGAAGACGGGATATCTGGTGCTTGACGCATTCGCCGAAATCGCGCGGCACTGCGTTGAGCGGGGGCTTGCCTTATGACCGAAATCGATACGGATACGGCGACGTTGGCCATGTTCGAGCAGAGCGGGTTTGGATTGGCCCTCGCCGATGCGGGGCAGGCGGTGATCTTCTCCACGGGGAAGCTCGCGAGTTGCCTGCCCGCAGGAACGGCCGTTTGCGACACCTTCTCTCCATTCAGGGGGCTGGCTCACAAGATCGCCGCCCTTCAGAAAAAAGCGGCGGGCAAGCTGACGCTTCCGTCGGTGTCGGTCGTCACCGACGCTTCGCCGGTTGAGAAATCGTCACTGCTGATTTCCTGGGATGCGGAATCGAGACTTTACACGATCTATTGCTATCCCTCCCATGACGATTCCGAAAAGAAACTGGCAGGGAGTCTGCGCCTGAGGCGAATTTCGGACGAAATCATCCGGACCGGCGGGGCGATGAGCCCGGAGCCGCCCAGGCAGGCTGGCGCGGCCCAGACCACGGCGCTCGTGGATCAGCTTTCAGCGAGAGAGCGGGAGGTCGTCGGGCTTCTGGCTTCCGGTCAGCCCAACAAGGGTGTGGCGCGGATTCTTGGCCTCAGCACGAAAACGGTGGAAGCACATCGGGCGAGAGCGCTCAAGCGGCTTAACGTCAGAACCACCGCCGACTTGATCCGGGTGGCGATCGAGGCCGGGCTTATCGACAAGAGGCGCGGCGCCTGATCGATCGAAGACTTGCTCTCTTATTGTATCCAAAAGCGCAATCAAATAAGTTATACCGGTATGCAATAATATACCGAATATTAAACGAACTACTCCTGCGCTATTTATGCTACGTCTGTTTTTGCTAAGCTCGTTTCCTGAAATAACCGGAGGGACGAGAGAATACGTGTTCTCGTCTCGCCAAACCCGCTATTCGCTCAGGAAAGAGAGACCGGACATGGCGACGAAAAATGACTTCACGCCGGAAGAATGGAAAACTCTGCTCGATGGCGCCGTCCTTTCGGGGCTGGCGGTCACGGCTGCCGAACCGAACGGCATTATCGGCCTGGTCAAGGAGAGCTTCGCCGCCAGTCAGGCTCTGATCGAGGGGCGGCGGGGGACGAATGAATTGATCCGCTCGATCGTCGAGGACTTCGAAACTTCGCAAGGTCGCACCGACGCGCGTGAAGCTCTCAAGGCGCGGCTCGGCGCAAATGTCGATGCCTCTGTCCTCAAGGCGAAATCCATCGAGACGCTTCGGGAAGTCGCGGCGATCCTCGAAGCGAAAGCGCCGCAGGATGCCCCGGCGGTGAAGGAGTGGCTTTATCATATAAGCCAGAAAGTCGCTGATGCGGCCTCCGAAGGCGGCAACTTTCTCGGCTTCGGAGGCGTCAAGGTGAGCGACGCCGAGAAGGCAACGCTGTCCGAGATCTCCGGGGCGCTCAAGCTCGCCGCGTAATCTGAGGAGGCGCGCAAGACCGCGCGCCTCAATCATTTCCATCAAAGCCGTTTTGTGGATCTGCCGCTTTGAAATCAAGGGCGGAGATACGTATTATTTGTCTAAATAGCACGATATGGCATTTACGTTGTAGTAATAGCCCGGCCGATTTTGCACATCGAAGTTGTATTTTATGATCTATACCTGTCGCGTGAGAAACTATTACCGGACTTAACCCATTTTTATGGCAGTTCAGGGACGTCTTTCGTGATATGGCGATCAACTCCCCAAGACCCGGGCCCCATTACGCCGCGTGAAGCGTCTCGCTGGGCTGCGGCAAGAAAGGCCAAGCATCGGATCGTAGCCTTCAGCCTTGCGATCATGGTGGCGATCTGCGTGCTCGTCGGCGAGGCGATCATCAATGAACGACACGCCGCGCTAAAGCGCGCCAAGGTCGATGCCGCCAATATGTCGGCGAGCTTCGAAGAGCAGATCCGCACCAATTTCGAGGCCGCGGCGAATGCCGCAGTCGAGGTCAAGCGCAGTTTTGAACGGGGCACCGCCCTCGATCTCGAAAAAACAAGGTCCGCCGCGCCCATTTACGGCGCGCCTTCGATCGACGTGACCGTGACGGATGCCGAGGGCAACATCGTGTCGACGACCGTTCCCCGCAGTCAGGTCGAGCCGAGTTTGGCAGACCGCGACTATTTTCGAGTGCAGAAAGACGGCGATGCGGACCTTTATATCGGTGCCCCAGTCCGCGGCAGACTGTCCGAAAGAGCCGTCATCCCGTTATCGCTGCGGCTTGAGAAGAATGGCAAATTTGCGGGCGTGGTGGTTGCGTCTCTGACACCAAGTCTTCTCACAACGCTGCATCGCAAGATCCATATGGGCGAAACGACGGCCATCAGCCTCATCCGCGCCGACGGCGTGCGTTTGGCGCGATATACGAAAGCCGGTGGCCTCGACATCTCCTTTCCCCCGCTCAGCCCCGAGACGCTTGATGTTATCTCCCATTCGGCAGACGTGCGGACCGGCTACTTTGTGGGAAACGGCTCCCCTGACGGTGTCGTTCGCATCCAGCATTTTCGCAAGTTTCCGGATCTTCCGCTGACCATCGTATCCGGGGTCGGCCGTGATGAGGTTCTGGCGCCGGCGCGCCGACAGGAGCTTACTTTCGTCGGCCTCGGCCTTGCGGCGCTGTGCCTCCCGTTCTTCATGGCGATCATGCTCAATCGTGAGATCAACAAGCGCGTCGCCCAGGAAGGCGCCCTCGACCGCGAAAGCGACAAGGTGCGGATGGAGCACGCCGCGCTTCTTTCCATCAGCGAGGAACTGGCGAACGAACGCGTGAAGCTCCGCAGGACCAATGCGGAACTCGTCGCCGCGAAAAGGCGCGCGGAACAGGCGAACGAAGCGAAATCGGCCTTTCTCGCGAATATGAGCCACGAGCTGCGAACGCCGCTGAACGCCATCCTCGGCTTCTCGGAGATCATTCGCGACAAGATGATCGGCAACGATATCGACCGCTACGCGTCCTATGCTGCCGACATCCACAAGTCGGGCACGCACCTTCTCAACATCGTCAACGACATTCTCGACGTGACCCGCATCGAGGCGGGCAAGCTCGAACTGCACGAGGATGAGATCGACCTCGACACGCTCATTCAGCGCAGCCTTCTGGCTGTGCAAAATCAGGCGCTGGCGGGAGGCGTCCTCCTTGCCGCGCCCGCCCGCAATCTGGGCGTCGTGCTGAGGGGCGACAAGGGCAAGCTGAAGCAGATCCTCGTCAACCTCCTTTCAAACGCCATCAAGTTTACGGCTCAAGGCGGCCGCGTTGTGGTTTCCGCGACACCCGAATGGGATGGAGGCCTTTGCATCAAGATCCGCGACACCGGCATCGGCATGAGCTGCGACGAAATCCGGCAGGCGCTTGAGCTGTTCCGGCAAGTGGAAAACGGACTGTCTCGCCGCTATGAGGGAGCGGGGCTCGGCCTTCCGCTCGCGGTTCGGCTGACCGAACTGCACGGCGGCACGCTCACGGTCGACAGCACGCCCGGCGAAGGTACCGAGGTCTCCATTCGCTTTCCCGCCAAGCGCGTCGTTTTCGACAAGCGCGTGTCGAAGCAACGCTTCGCCGAGACGGTTCCCGTCAAGATCGCGTCCTGATCGCGCGGCGCGTCATCCCGGTTTGTTGCGCGGGACGGTCAGGAGGGCTACAAACGCCGGGAATTCAAAAAAGGGGGTTCGCCTCAAGTGTCCCGCACCAGTGACGAACGGCACGATTGGACGCGCTCGCAAGCGCAGGAAATTTACGACCAGCCGTTCAACGATCTCATCTTTCAGGCTCACAGCCTGCACCGCCGCTATTTCGAGCCGAACAAGGTCCAGATAAGTCGCCTTCTGTCGATCAAGACGGGCGGATGCCCCGAGGATTGCGCCTACTGCAACCAGTCGGCGCATCACAAGACCGGGCTTTCGGCAGAGAAGCTCATGGAGGTCGAGCGCGTCATCGAAGAGGCGCGCAAGGCGAAGGCGGCGGGTGCGTCGCGCTACTGCATGGGCGCGGCTTTCCGCAGTCCGAAGGAGCGCGATCTCGACATGATCTGCGCCATGGTGACGGGCGTGAAGGCGCTCGGCATGGAAACCTGCATGACGCTCGGCATGTTGTCGGACGCGCATGCGAAGCGCCTCGCCGCGGTCGGGCTCGACTATTACAACCACAACATCGATACGTCCGAGCGCTATTACAAGGAAATCATAACGACGCGCACCTTCGCGGATCGGCTTGAGACGCTGGACCGCGTGCGCGCGGCGGGCATCAAGATCTGCTGCGGCGGCATTCTCGGCATGGGCGAGGAACCGGAAGACCGCTTCGACATGCTCGTTACGCTTGCGAACCTGCCGCAGCCACCCGAGAGCGTGCCGATCAACCAGCTCGTGCCCGTCGAGGGAACGCCGCTCGAAAACGTGCCGCCCGTCGATCCGATCGCCTTCGTTCGCACGATAGCGCTCGCGCGCATCATGATGCCTCGCTCCATGGTCCGGCTTTCGGCTGGCCGCGCGGAAATGAGCGACGAAACGCAGGCGCTGTGCTTCTTTGCGGGCGCGAACTCGATCTTCATGGGCGACACGCTGCTCACCACGGAGAACACGGAAGAAGGCTCGGACGCGCAACTGTTTGCAAAGCTCGGCCTGTCGCCGATGGACCTGAAACGAGAGGATCGCACCGAAACGTGCGCTGGCCGGGAAACGGTTCATGCTGCGGCCCTATGAAGACGCGCTGGCGCGGTTGGAGGAGCGGGGGCGGCTTCGCCAGCTCACCCTTCCGTCCGGCTACGATTTCACGTCAAACGATTATCTGGGCCTGGCTGAATCGCATGAACTGAAGGATGCCGTGCTTGCCGCGCTCGAACGCGGCATAGCCATCGGCGCGGGCGGGTCGCGGCTTCTTCGCGGCAATTACTCCGAACATGAGAGTCTCGAAGCCGACGCGGCGAAGTTCTTCGGCGCGGAAAGCGCGCTGTTCTTCTCGAACGGCTTTCAGGCGAATTACGCGATCTTCGCGGCGTTGCCCAAACGCGGCGACCTTGTGGTTTACGATGCGCTGATCCATGCAAGCGCGCATGACGGCATGCGTGCGGGCAAGGCTGAAATCGCAAAAGCCGCGCATAACGACGCGAACGCGGTGGAAGATCGCATCCGCGCGTGGCGGGCGGGGGGCGGCAAGGGGCGCGCCTGGATCGCGGTCGAAAGCCTCTACAGCATGGATGGCGACCGCGCCCCGCTCGACGACCTCGCCGCTATCGCGGAGCGGAACGAAGGCGTGCTCGTCATCGACGAGGCGCACGCGACAGGCGTCTTCGGACCGGATGGCGCCGGCCTCGGCGCGCATCTCGAAGGCCGGGAGAACGTCGTCTCGCTCCACACCTGCGGCAAGGCGCTCGGCTCGGCTGGCGCGCTCGTGTGCCTGTCGCGCACGCTCCGCAATTATCTGGTCAACTGCTCGCGACCGTTCATTTTCTCGACCGCGCCGTCGCCGCTGATCGCCGCCGCCGTCCGCGCCGCGCTGCGCCTGTGCAAGGAAGAGCCGGAAAGGCGGGAGAAGCTGACACGGCTGATCGCCTTCGCAAACGCCGCCCTCAAGCAGCGCTGCGGGATTGAGGGCAGCGGCTCGCAGATCGTGCCCGTCATCGTCGGGGCGGACACGCGCGCAACGGCGCTTGCGGCAGCGATGCGCAGCTACGGCTACGACATCCGCGCCATCCGGCCTCCGACGGTGCCGGAAAAGACCGCACGGCTGCGAATCTCGCTCACCCTCAACACGAGCGAGGCCACCGTCAGCGACATGCTCGACGCACTGGCGCACGAGCTTCCCCGCGTCAGCGAATAGAAGTCACGCTGGCGGGTTGGGTGTCGGCATGTCCGTCGAGCGGCCATCCACCCACGTCTCATGGATTTTCATGTCGTTCGGATCGAACGCGACGAGATCGGCGCGGAAGTCAGGCGAAATGCGGCCCAACCGGTCGCCGAAGCCGAGGAATGCAGCCGGTTCGGTCGACGCAAAGCGAAGCGCGTCCGTCAGAGGCGTACCGAGCATCTCCACCGCGTTCCGCACCGCCGACGCCATATCGAGCGCCGATCCCGCCAGCGTGCCCGCCGCATTGGTGAGGCGACCGTCCTTGAGCGTGATGTCCTGTCCGTTCAGCGAGAAACTCGTCTCTTTTCCACCCACGGGCGGCATAGCGTCGGTGACGAGCATCGGATGCGCGGCACCGCGAAGCGCGAGCCGCAGCATGGCAGGCGCGACGTGCTCGCCGTCCGCGATCATGCCGAAAAATGCGTTCGGCGCTTCGAGCGCCGCAGCCACGGGGCCGGGATCGCGGGCACCGAGAGGGCGCATCGCATTGAAAAGATGAGTGAAGCCGGACAGCCCTTCATCCAGCGCCGCCTTCGTTTGCTCGTAGGTCGCCATCGAATGGCCGAGCGAGACACGCACGCCCGCGTCGGCGAGCCGGGCGATCACCCCGGCCCCGACGCGCTCCGGGGCGAGTGTGACGAGCGTCGCCGTCTCGCGCGGCGCGGTCAGGAGGTCCAGATCCTCAGCCGTCGGCTCGCGAATGTAGTCGCGGCAGTGGATGCCCGGCTTTTCCGGCGAGATGAACGGTCCTTCGAGGTGAAGCCCGAGCACGCCCGGATTGAGCGTGGCCGCGCGGTCTACGGCTTCGAGCGCATCGACCATCTTCTGGCGGGCGTCCGTGATGAGCGTCGGCATGACGCCCGTCGTCCCGTATTTCCGGTGCGCCGCCGCGATGGCGGCCATTGCCCCGGCGCCCGGCTCGTCGTTCAGGAGCACGTCTCCGCCGCCGTTCACCTGCGAATCGATGAAGCCCGGAGCAAGCCAGGCACCTTCCGGCAGAGCCCGCACGGGCACCCCGTGGGGCAGATTTCCGGGGTGCATGATGTCCAGGATGCGCCCGCCTCGCATGAAGACCGCGCGATCCTTGTGAACTTCCGAGCCATCGAAGATAACGGAAGCAGCTATGGCGTATCGTTTGCGAAGCATTATCGTGTGCTTGTGATTTTGCGGAGATGGCGGGGGCGGTCCACGTCGGTTCCGAGACGCTCCGCGAGCCGGACGGCCATCATGTAGAAGCTCTGGATGAGGCAAACCGCGTCGGTCTCGGGTTGATCCGGCGGCAGGGCGATTAAATTTTCGTCATCCGCGGTGCCGGTTGCGAAAAGCGCGGTGCCCTTGCCGCGCAGGTCGGCGGCGAGCTTTTCCATTCCGGGGGCGGCTTCATCCGTCGGGTTGAACATCAGGATCGGATATTCAGGCGAGACGAGCGCCACCGGCCCGTGCAGAAATTCGGCGCCGCTGAAGGCTTCAGCGTGAAGGTTGGCCGTTTCCTTGAGCTTCAGCGCGGCCTCGCGGGCGATGGCAAGCGTCGGCCCGCGCCCGATGGTGACGAGGCTCGGCGCGCCTGCCAGCGCGGGAAGCGCCGCGCTCCAGTCCAGATCGGAAGCGGCGGCGAGACGTTCCGGCAGACGGGCGACGGCCGCATCGAGCGCCGAATGTCCGTTCCATGCCGCGGCAAGACGAACCAATGCCGCCAGCGTCGTGACAAAGGTTTTCGTTGCGGCGACCGAGAGTTCCGGCCCGGCGCTCATGGGGAGCACGATGTCGCTTACGCGGGCGAGCGCGCTCTCGGTGTCGTTGACGATTGCCACCGCCAGCGCGCCTGAGCGTTGCGCCGCCTCGGTCATGGCGACGATGTCGGCGCTGCTTCCCGATTGCGAGATCGCGAGGAAGAGCTGATCCTTCAGCTTCAGTTCGCCGCCGTAGACGCTCGCGATGCTCGGCGCGGCGGCAGCTACGGGAATGCCCAGATACCGCTCGAACAGGTGCTTGCCGAAGGTGGCGGCGTGGGCCGAACTGCCGCGCGCGCAGGTGACGATCACCCGGGGCGGCTTCCGCCTCAGCCGCGCGGCAAGCTCCTCTACGGGCCGGGCGAGCGCATCGCGCTGGCGGCTCACCGCATGCGGTGCTTCCCGGATTTCCTGCGCCATGCGCACGTCGGGCGCCTCAGGATGTTTCATGAATCCTCCTGCCCGAAACCGAATTTCGAGCGAGTTGCAGCCCGCCGTCCAGTGCATCGCCGGCGGGGCGAACCAGCGATCGCTTCATGTTCTCAGACAGCCACGGCTCGAAGGGCTGCGCGAGACCGCCCATGAGAGCGAGCCTCCTCGCACCTGAAACAAGCAGCGCCTCGGCAATTCGTTCCACGTGGCCCGCCGCCGAAGTAACAAGTTTCCGTGCGACCGTATCTCCCTCTCCGGCATGCCGGAATACGAGCGGCGCGAACGTCCCGAAATCGGCGGGCGCGGCCTCGCTTGCCCAACGCGTGATGGCGTTCGGGTCATGGCCGAAGCGGTTCGCCGCCTCATCGAGCAGGGGTGATGCCGACGCCCGGCCATCCAGCGCCCAAAGCGTGCGCCGCACGGTTTCGAGGCCGAGCCATGCGCCGCTGCCTTCGTCGGAGACCGGGAAACCCCAGCCGCCGACGCGATGACGCCCGCCGCGCACGATGGCTTCACCGATGCTGCCGGTTCCGGCGATGATGACCCCCCCATCCTCGCCACGATGTGCACCGACGCAAGCCGCATGCGAATCCGTGGTAAAAATCGCGGCCTTGAAGGGGTGAGCGGAGCGGGACAGTTCGGCCTGCATGTCCGGCTCGCCCGCTCCCGCAAGCGCGAGACAGGCGACGACGCGGCGGTAATCGGGCGCGAGCGCCGCTTGCTCGAAACATTGAGCCGTGGCCTCCATGACGGCCGCGAATGCCTGCGGAAGGCCACGCCGGACATTTGCCGGACCGGAGCGCCCTTCGCCCAGCGTCTGGCCTTTCGCGTCGGCGAGGCGCGCCAGACATTTCGTGCCGCCGCCGTCCACCGCGAGAAACAACACTTCGACGTTCACTCTTTATGCCCTTGTTACGCATGCTTATTTAAGGTTGCATGATGCAAAGTCCAGCGCCACTTGAACGCGTTTTCGGTTGTTATGGATACTGAACGGCCATCCCCTCGCTTCTCCGGTATCGATGTCTGGGAGCCGCTCGATGCGCTCGACGCGATGATCGAGGGCCAGCTTGCCGCGGTCGCCGCCGTGCGCGCGGCGCGGCGCGACATCCTCCACGCGGTGCTTGCGATGGAGAAACGCCTCGCCAGCGGAGGGCGGCTCGTTTATGCGGGCGCGGGCACGTCCGGCCGCCTCGCTGTGCAGGACGGCGCGGAACTCATGCCAACCTTCAGTTGGCCGAAGGACCGGCTCGTGTTGCTGCTCGCGGGCGGCGACGAGGCCATGGTGCAGGCCGTGGAAGGAGCGGAGGACGAGACCCACCGCGCCGCCGAACTCATCCGCGTCGAGCATGGCATTTGCGCGAACGATGTGCTGGTCGCGGTTGCCGCCAGCGGCAAGACGCCGTTCACGCTGTCGGCGCTGCGCGAGGCGAAAAAGCTCGGCGCGCTTGCGGTGGGTATCGCGAACAATCCCGACACGCCGCTGCTGGCCGAAGCCGATTGCCCGATCTGTCTTGAAACCGGGTCGGAGCCCATCGCCGGGTCGACACGCATGAACGCGGGCACCGCGCAACGCGTCACGCTCGCTGTGCTTTCGTCGCTGGTGATGATCCGGCTCGGCCGCGTTTACGAAGGGCTGATGGTCGAGGTGCAGGCCGTGAACGCGAAGCTTGTCGGGCGTCGCGAAAAGATGCTCGTGCATCTAACCGGCAAGGACTTGGGCGCCGTGCGGGGAGCGCTTTCGCAAACCGGCGGCAACATCAAGCTTGCGGTACTTGTCCTTCAAGGATGTGCGCTCGACGAGGCCCGCGCGCTGCTCGAACGCTCGGGCGGCCGTCTGCGCGATGCTCTGGCGGTCGCCGCACAAGGAAAAGGCGCGGATTGATCGCCGCGCCTTGCCGGTTCGTCGGGGCGAGGCAGCGCCTCGCGGTGTCAGTTTCCGTTTTCGAGGCGCTTTCCGAAGGATGAAATAAGGTCGTCCACGCCCGCCGGGCCGCTGTTCTCCGTCACGGGTTGTGTAACGGACGACGAGCGCTTCTCGCCGCCGTGCCTGTCGCGCCGCAGGGGCGCGCCGGTCGGATCGCGAAAAACATCGGGATCGTGTTCGTGCGCGGGCTCGACGGCGTTATGGTCATGATGCGCCCCCGCATGCACGGCTGAAGGCGCCTCGCCGGCGGGCTCAGCCGAATGTTCGGTCTGGGGAGGCTCCGGCTTGACCGGCGTGCCGCCCTTGGCGACGATCACGGCCGCAGGGCGCAGCACCCGCTCCCCGATCTTGTAGCCTGCTTGCAGCACCTGCACGACAACGTCGGCGGGCACGTTGGGCACGTCCACCTTGATCATCGCCTCCGATGTATGCGGATCGAATTTTTCGCCGAGCGGCTCGAAGCGCGTGATGCCGTGGCGCTCGAAAACCTTGAGAAGCTCGCGTTCCGTCACTTCCACGCCCTGAAGCAGCGTGTTGAGAGCCGGAGTCTGGTCCGTCGCTTCCTTCTGCGCGGCTTCGATAGCCCGGCGAAGATTGTCGGCGATGACGATGGCATCCTTGCCAAACTCGGACGAGGCGTATTTCGCGGTTTCCGCCTTTTCGCGCTCGCTGCGCCTGCGGTAGTTTTCCATCTCGGCGACGACGCGCAGGTGGCGGTCGCGCAGATCCGCGTTTTCGGCCCTCGCCTCGGCCAGCATCTGCGCCAGCGCCTTCACTTGCTCTTCGGTGGCTTGCGGGTTCTGGTCGCGGCCAAGAGAATCGTTATTTTCCGGCCCGTTCGCGTCCGAGGGCCCGTCCGGGGTATCGTTCATGGTATTTTGCCGTTTCCGTTACGATGAGGATCAGCCGCAATCCTCGACCTGCGATGCGCCGATTTTTGAAGCTATATCGGCGGTTTCGCCGGGATAATCAAGCGAGCACGCGGCTGACGAGCTTGGCCGTAAAGTCAACCATGGGGATAATGCGGCCGTAATTGAGCCGCGTGGGACCGATGACGCCGAGAACGCCCACGATCTTGCGCTCATGATCCTGGAAAGGTGCGACGATCAGGGAAGATCCGGACAGGGAGAACAAATTATTCTCGGAACCGATAAAAATGCGGACGCCATCGGCCTTTTCCGCAAGGTCGAGCAGATGGATCAGCGCCTTTTGCGATTCGAGATCCTCGAAAAGAAGGCGGATGCGTTCGAGGTCTTCCACCGCGCGAAGATCGTTCAGCAAGCGGGACTGTCCGCGCACGATCAGGCTGCGATTGTCCTCGCGGCCGCCGGACCATTGCGCGAGGCCGGACCGCACCAGCTTCGCTGTCAGCGCGTCGAGTTCTGCCTGTCTCGCCTTGAGTTCGCCTTCGATCTTTTCGCGCGCCTCGGGCAGCGTCACGCCGCGGATCTTCGCGTTGAGATAGTTCGTCGCCTCGACCAGCGCTTGCGGCGGCAGACCCTCGGGCAAATTCAGCACGCGGTTTTCGACGCTCCCGTCGTCGCCCGCCAGCACAAGCAGCGCGCGTTTCGAGTCGAGGCTGACAAATTCGATGTGCTTGAGGCGGCTCACCTGCTTCTCGGCAAGGACCACGCCCGCGCAGCGCGAAAGGCCCGAGAGAAGATCGCCTGCCTCGGCCAGAACTTCAGAGGTCACCGCGTGCTCACGATGATAGTCGCGCAACAGCTGCCGTTCGAGCTGCTCGCGCTCGGTTTCCTCAATGCTGCCGACTTCGAGCAGGCCGTCGACGAACAGACGCAAGCCCGTCTGCGTCGGAATGCGGCCCGCGCTGACATGCGGCGCGTAAATCAGCCCCTGAGCCTCAAGATCCGACATCACGTTGCGCACGGATGCGGGCGACAGCGTCATGGGCAGCTGGCGCGACAGATGGCGCGATCCGACAGGCTCGCCCGTTTCGAGATAGGTTTCAACGATGCTCCGGAAGATTTCCCGGTAGCGCTCATTCAATTCGCGCAGCCCGTTTGCCTGACTCAATTCGAGGGCGGGCGCGCGCAACTCTTGCCGCTTCGACATGCTTCGCGTCCTTGTTCCAAACCTGCTAAATCTAAGGTCACGCTGGCCCTTCGTCAAATGCCACGCGCGGCTATAGAACACACCCGCAGCGCCAGCGACCGCGTTTCCCATCGATTTGATTGCGTGTGCACAAGCTTCAATCGGGTCGTGTTCGAAAACGGCCAACCGAAGAGGCAAATCGCGTGCTGATCGCGGCCCGCGAAGCGCGACGGCCTCTTTGCAGCCGGACCTGCGATTCGATCAGATTTGACGGGCGCTAACGCCGCTCGAACAGCCGTTCGAGGTCGCCGCGCGACAGCTCGACATAGGTCGGGCGACCGTGATTGCACTGCGCTGCGTTCGGCGTGGTTTCCATCTCGCGCAGAAGCGCATTCATCTCGTCCGGCCGCATCGGGCGGCCGGCGCGGACGCTTCCGTGACAGGCCATGGTCGCGCAGATCGCGTGAAGCCGCGTCTCGACCGTGTTCGCATTGTCCTTGAGTTCGAGGGCGAGGTCCCGGACGAGCGTCTGCAAATCGCATTGCCCGAGAAGCGCGGGCACTTCGCGAACGATGACCGCGCCCGGCCCGAAGCTCTCCAGCGCGAGGCCGCTTCCCGCGATCACCTCCGCGTGCTCGGCGACGAGCGCGGCATCGTCTTCAGACATCTCCACGATCTCGGGGATGAGCAGCAATTGCCGCGCGATCCGGCCGCCGAGAAGCGCTGCCTTGAGCTTCTCATAGACGATACGCTCATGCGCCGCGTGCTGGTCTATGAGGATCACGCCCTGCGGCGTCTCGGAGAGGATGTAGGTGTTATGGAGTTGCGCCCGCGCCACGCCGAGGCGTTCGTAATTCGCATTGTCTGGTTCAGGGGTCGAGGCTTCGCGCGCGGCTCCGTCAGCGAATGACCGGCTTGCCTCTTCGGCATCGAACGCAAGTGCGGCTTCAGCCAAGCCACCCCGAGGCGCCGCTATCGGCTGCTGATATGCCGGGGAGAACGGCGTTTGCGGCCAGGTGCGCAGCGGCGCGCGATATTGCACCGGCTCCGGCGCAGAGGAAGCGGGTGTCAGCACGCCGGTTGGCCGCGCCGCCATCGCGCCCGCGCGCCGCAGCGCGTCGTGCAGCGCCGAGACGACGAGCGCGCGCACGAGGCTCGCCTCGCGGAACCGCACCTCCGCCTTCGCCGGATGCACGTTCACGTCGACATCCTCGACGCGCACGCTGAGGAACAGCACCGCCAGCGGAAAGCGTCCGCGCGGCACCACATCCACATACGCGCCGCGAATGGCCGAAAACAGCAGCCGATCCTTCACCGGCCTGCCGTTCACGAACACATATTGCAGCGATGCGTCGGGCCGGTTGAGCGTCGGCCTCCCGGCGTAGCCCGTCAGCGCCAGTCCGTCGCGTTCGAGGTGCACCGGCTCGGCGTCCTCGCCAAATTCGCGTCCCATGATGCGCGCGAGACGGGCGCGGACCGCGTTTTCATCCCCTTCGGCGGCGCGCGCGAGCTGAAGCGAAGCGCGTTCGCCCACCGTCAGCGAAAAGCCGACATGCGGGCAGGCGAGCGCGAGCCGCTTCACGACATCGGAGATGGCGGCGTTTTCGGCGCGCTCCGACTTCATGAATTTGAGGCGCGCGGGTGTGGCTGCGAACAGGTCGCGCACCTCGACGCACGTGCCGGGGCGCGCGGCGGCGGGGCGTACGGGCGAAGTTTGCCCGGCGCGCACTTCGATTTCATGGCCGCGCGTCGACGGGCGCGGGCGCGTCACGATGGAGAGCGTGCCGACCGAGCCGAGCGACGGCAGCGCCTCGCCGCGAAAGCCGAGCGTGCGGATCGCCATGAGATCGCCGGTCGGCAGCTTCGACGTGGCGTGGCGCCGAACACACAGCGCGAGATCCGCCTCGTCCATGCCGACGCCGTCGTCGGAGACGCGGATCAGCGACAGCCCACCATTCTCGGCAATCACCTCGATGGCGGTGGCGCCCGCGTCGATGGCGTTCTCGACAAGCTCCTTCACCGCGCTGGCCGGCCGCTCGATCACCTCGCCCGCGGCGATGCGATTGATTTCGACCTGGCTCAGTTCGCGGATCGTCACCCTTCGTCCCCGTGCATCGGACCTGTCAGGCGGCGAGATATTGCCGCGTGAGCTTCTTGGCGAGTTCCACGGCGGGCTGGTCGAACGGATCGACGCCGAGGAGGTCGCCTGCGAGGATCGTCTCGATGAAGAAGTGCATCATCAGCGCGCCGAGCGCCCGCTCGTCGAGCTTCGGCACGTCGATGGTGCGCACAGGGCGTTTTGCCTCGATGAGCGCGTCGACGATGGCCTTCTGCTGCGCGGCAACGAGATCGCCTATGCTCTTTTCCGCGAGATAGGGCGCGCCCGCCTCGGCAGCGAGTGCCGCCGGAATGGTGAGGCCGCGATCCGCGCCTTCCGCCTCGGCTACGCGCACGATGGTCATGAGGTGCGTCGCGGGGCCGTCCATGAAGAGCTGAAGCTGGCTATGCTGATCCACCGGGCCGAGCGTGCCGATGGGGGTCGTGCCCTCTCCGTTCTTGCCGAGGCTTTCGGCCCAGAGCTGCACATACCACGCGCTGAAACGTTCGAGCCGGTCCGAATAGGGCATGAGCACGGAGTTCGTGACGCCGAGATCCTTCGCGAGGCCGATGGACAGCGCCGCGCCGACAGCGGCGGGATGGTCTTCCGGCATGGTGGCGGCGGAGAGCTGTTTCACGACGTCGAGCGCACCGGCGCGGAAGGCAGCCACGTCGAGACCGCGCGCGAGCGCGGGCAGAAGGCCGACGACCGAGAACGCCGAATAGCGCCCGCCGATGTCGGTCGGGTGCGGCAGAAGCGGGATGCCGCGCGCGGAGAAAAGCTCGCGCAGGCCGTTCGCGACGCCCGGCTTCGCGGGCTCCGTCACGCCGAGGAAGATCTGCGGGATGAGCGCGGCGTGGCCCGCATCCTCGATGAATTTGAACGCGATCAGCACCTGCGACAGCGTCTCGCCCGTGGTGCCTGATTTAGAGATCGCGATGAAGCGCGTCTTGGGAATGTCGAGGCTTAGAAGGCCGCGGGTGAAGGAGCGCGAGTCGAGGTTGTCGCAGAAGCGAAGCTCGGGCAATTTGCCCGCCGCATCGCCATCGTCGCCGGGGATGCCCCAGCCGCCGACCTGCGCAAGCGCCTGGCCGCCGAGGCTCGAACCGCCCGTGCCGAGAATAACGACGGTTTCCGCGCCCGCAGCGAGCTTGTCGTAGGCCGCGCGGGTTTCCTCGATGTCGGCGGTGTCCTTCAGGATGCGGAAATGCGCGAAACTGTCGGCCTGAGCGGCCTCCTCAAGGGCCTTGAAACGCGGCGTGAGCAGCGTCAGCCACTGCGTAAGGCGCCCCCGGCTCAACCCGGCGTCTCCGATCTTCGTGGAGAGACTGCCTTCGATCGATTGGCGATAGGATGGATGCGAGGTCATGGCGCGAATCCCTTTCCGTCAGTGCTACCCTCTCGATGCCCGCCCCCCAAGGCAAGACATCCGGCTTCAGCTTTCAACAACTGATCGCACGCAAGGCTTCCGGCGCATAGAAAAAGCCGCGGAGAGCGGCTTTTTCCTGTTCGTGGCGTGGCGTCTTTCGCGCGGCAACGGCCGGCTCTAGCGTCGCGCGGACTCCCTGGGCCTCAGAGTGTCGGCCATTTCGAGATGATGCTTGATCGTCGGCAGCAGATTGGTCGCAAACTGCTTCAATTGCGCGTTGTCGCCGCGCTGTATGTAATTTTCCAGAAGCTTTACCGTGTCTCGATGCGCTTCGCGCTGTGCCTGAATGTAGTGCCGATCGAAATCGATGTCGGCCACTTTCAGATTATCGAGCTTCTGCATGTGCGTCACATCGACGACCACGGAAGGAACGGGGAGATTTGCCGCTTTCAAGGTATCTTTCAGCTTTTGGTCGGCCGCTTGATGATCCTCCACCATCTTGTGCGCAAACTGTTTCACCGCCTCATTGTTCGATTTTTGCAGCGCGATCATGCTGGATTGGATTTCGAACTGGTTGCCGGAGCCGAGGTTCTGAGCAAACGATTCAGCGCTCATATTGCGCACGCCGCGTTCGAGCTGCTGAGCGTCTGCGCCGGGCGCAACCGCACACATTGTGGCGGTTACCGCCGCAACGGCGATCAGGAAACGTTTCATAAATTTCTCCTTGGATTCACCGCGCGAGCGGCATTTTGGAGAGTTAACAGGCGAGGTTGAGCCTCGTTCCCCGTTGCCGCTGTATCTGTTTCCGGGAGCACCATACAATGGCCCGGCAACGGAAAGCGGCGGCATTGACATGACACTTGAGCAATTACGCATTTTCGTCGCCGTGGCCGAGCGGGAGCACATGACGCGCGCAGCCGAGGCGATTCATATCACCCAGTCTGCGGCAAGCGCGGCCATCGCGGCGCTGGAGGCCCGCTATGATACCCGGCTTTTCCATCGCATCGGACGGCGCATCGAACTGACGGACGCGGGGCGTCTTTTCCTCTCCGAGGCGCGCGCAGTGCTGGCGCGAAGCGCCGCAGCAGAACGCGTGCTGCACGATCTTGCAGGGTGCATGGCGGGCACCTTGTCATTGTTTGCAAGCCAGACCATTGCGAATTACTGGCTGCCGCCGTTACTCCACCGCTTTCGCGTGGCGTATCCAGGGGTCTCGGTCCAGCTTGCAATCGGTAATACGGAAGAGGTGGCTGCGGCTGTGAGCGAGGGATTTGCCGATATCGGCTTTGCGGAAGGCAACATCGACAATCCGGCCTTGCGGCTGAAGGCTGTGAAGGGTGACAGGCTGGTGGTCGTCGTCAGTCCCCGGCACGAATGGAGCGGTCGAAACGTGGCCGCGGAAGAACTGATGCAAGGTCCGTGGGTGATGCGTGAGCCAGGCTCCGGCACGCGCGCGATCTTTCTGGATGCTTTGCGGGGGCTTGGCGTGGAGGCCACGTCTCTCAAGGTGGCAATGGAACTGCCATCGAACGAAGCCGTGTGTGCGGCGGTTCGTGCCGGTGCCGGGGCGGCGGCGATATCCGACCTTGTGGCGGAGCCGCTCCTGAGCGCAGGCACGCTCGCGCTCGTATCTCTGCCGCTACCGGAACGCCCGTTTTACGTCGCCCGGCACAAGGAGCGGAGTATCAGCCGGGCGGAACGCGCGCTGCTGGATCTGGTCGAGTAGAGACTCCTTTCCTCTGATCGTTCTCATTTTCAGATCAAAACGACGCCAACAATTTGTTGGAACGATCATTTCGCATGAGCGACCATTAAGGAAACTCCTGAGGTCAATTGTGGCGAATATCGAAACTGTATTTCAAGATGAAGGCGATTTGCGCAAAGCTCGTCGCTTTCATCGCTTGCACCGCAGCCTCCGGCATCACGCCGGTCAAACCATCTGGCCGGGGTTGTTCCTCGTCGGAACGATCACGGGCGCGTCCTTTGCGCTGCGGGAAATTCCGGGCGTCAAAACCTTCAGCCCGCTGATTCTCGCCATCGTGCTCGGTATGGCGTTTCACAATCTGTTCGGTACGCCATCGCGGGCAAGGGAAGGTGTGCTGTTTTCCATGCGCAAGCTGCTGCGCATAGGCATCGTGCTTCTCGGCCTTCAACTCACGGTCGGTCAGCTCGCGGCAGTTGGCGGTGCCGGTGTCGCGATCATAGCAGCATCGCTCGTCGCGACGTTTGTCTTCACGAAATGGCTTGGCCGCATGCTCGGCGTGGAGCGGAAGCTCGCCGAACTGATCGCGGCGGGCACTTCTATTTGTGGCGCTTCGGCGGTCATAGCCACGAACACGGTCACGAACGCGCATGACGAAGACGTGGCCTACGCGGTCGCCTGCGTCACGTTGTTCGGCTCCATCGCAATGTTCGTTTATCCAATGCTGCCTGCGATGCTCGGCCTGGGTCCTCAGGGCTATGGCCTATGGGCGGGCGCGTCGATCCACGAGATCGCCCAGGTGGTCGCCGCCACGTTCCAGTCCGGCCAGCAAGCGGGCGAGTATGGAACCATAGCCAAGCTGAGCCGCGTGATGATGCTGGCTCCTCTCGTTCTGACGCTCGGTTTCATCGCCTCGCGGCGCGCCTCGGCGGGCGAAGATGGCGCGCGCGCCTCGGTGCCGATGCCCTGGTTCGTGCTCGGCTTCGTTGCCCTCACGCTCTTCAACAGCGTAGTGGATATTCCGGCGGAGGTGCGGGGCGGTTTCGCCACGCTGACGATGGTACTGCTGACCATGGCGCTCGGCGCGATGGGGCTGGAAACGAGTTTCCGCAAGCTCGCGGCGAAGGGTCTGCGCCCTCTGGCTTTGGCCGCCTGCGCGAGCGTTTTCATCGCGGCATTCAGCCTCGCCCTCGTTCTTTCCCTTCCGGCGTGATCTCCCCCGCGAAGCGGTGCCCGACCTTCAGGAACTCGGACACGAACTCGCGGAAGCGCGGCTGCTTCGCCTCCACATAGGGCAGCGGCCGCAGCACCTCCACCGCCGCGAGGCCGATGCGCATAGTGAAGCCGCCGTTGATGAGACCCTCACCAAGGCGCTTCGAGACGCGCGCGGTCAGTCCGTGGCCGAGTACCTGAGACAGGATGTCGTCGGTAAACGCGATGCCGCCCGTGAGCGCGAGGTGCCCCGCGATCAGCCGCATCAGTTTCAGGATCGCGAAGAAGCCGGGCCGGCCGCCATAGATCGAGGCGAGGTTTCGGAGCATGCGGAAATTTTCGTAGGCGACGAAACCGACCGAGATGATCGCGGCGGGCGACAGCGTCGTCACGGTCAGCACGCGGCGGCCCGACGAGCCGATGGTGACGCGCGCGAGCTTGTCGAGCGGCACCAGCAGCTCGCGCTCCGTCAGGCTCAGAACCTGCTTCGCGTCCATGATGTCGCGCTCGTGCTTCTTGAGCCGCGCGAGGCCGTCGGCGAGTTCGCGCCGTTCGGCGAAGATCGCGCGGATTTCGCCTGCCGCGACGCGCGCCTGCTTCGTGTCTTCGACCATGAGCGCTGAGTCGGCGCGCTTGCGGACCGTCGTCATGGCCGACAGCCGGGCAAGTCCCCCGATTTCGCGCGCGAGGATCATGGCGAAGGAGAAGACGGCGACCGCCAGCAGGATCGTTGCTGCCCAGCCGATCCAGTCTTGGCGTCCGAGAAGCGTCAGGAATGTGTCCTGCACCCAGATGAGGACGGCGAGCACGACGAGCCCGCCGACAGCCGACAGGAAGAGGCCGCCCCACTTCCGCGTACGCGAGATTGCCTTCTCGGGCGGCTCCGCCGTTGTTGCGGAAGGCTGATCCAAGGGAGCCGGGGCGGGCGCCGCCGCGTTCGGCTGCGGCCCGGCAACGCGCGGCTTCGCGCCCGGCTGTGCGCCCTGCGAGGCGGCGGCAGCGGGGCGGTTCTGTTCGGGTTCCACGCGCGACGATGCATGCGGCGCTTTTGGCGCATCCGGCCCGGGCGCGGGCGCTTCATCCCGCAGCGGCAGATCCGCCGAGAGCCTGGGATCGTCGAGATTGAATGCCGCGGGCGCGCGGCCTTTCGGTTCGCCGGTCATGAGAGTTTATCGCCGATAAGGAAGTTCAACGCGCGGTCGAGCCGGATGTGAGACAGCACCGGGCTTTCGCCGAAGCCGAGCGCGCGCTGGCGTTGCGGCCGGAAACGCACGAAATGCGCCGCCGAATGCCCCATCTTCAGCCATTCGGGCGACAACGCGAGCGCCGGATCTTCCGGCAGGTCGCCGGGAAAGATCGCAAGTTGCTCCTTGCCGTCGAAGACGCGGGCGCCGAGGCGCTCGCCTTTCAGCGGCACGCCGACGATGCATGGCAGCCGGTCGTTGCCCTGCCGCGCTTCCGCCTCGCCCGTGGCGCGGACGCTCGCGAGCGCGAACGCCTTCACCTCCGCGCCGCTGAAATTCGCCCGCGCAGCGCTTTTCTTCGCGATGAGGCCGAGGATCGCCTCAAGCCGGTCGTGGTTCGTGTGGTGCAGGTGATCCGCCTTCGTCGCGGCGAACACGATGCGGTCGATCCGCCGCCCGCTGAACATGGCATGCCACGGGTTCTGGCCGTGACGGAAGCAGCCGAGGATGTCGGTCATCGCGCGTTCGAGGTCGGCGACGGCATCCGCGCCCGCGTTGACCACCGTCAGCACGTCGGCCAGCACGATCTGGCGGTCGAGCCGCGCGAAGTGATCGCGGTAGAACGGCTGGATGACGTGCCGCTTGTAGGAGCGGAAGCGCCGCGACATCATCGCCCAAAGGCTGTTGTCGGGCGGCGTCGAGCCGTCCGGCGCTTGGAGCGGGAAGAAGGTGAAGGCGGGCGAGCCCGCGAGATCGCCCGGCATGAGGAAGCGGCCCGGCGTGAGGCTGGAGAAGGACAGCGCGTCGTCGCGGCATTTGCGCAGATATTGCGTGAAAATCTCCGCGCCCTGTTTCGCGGTCTGCTCGTTCTTCTTCTGAAGCGGGTTCGTGTTGCCGAGGAAGGCGAGCCACTCCTTCGCCGCCGGTTCGCGGCTCGCCTCGCGCGCCATGGCGATGGATTGCCGCGACCATTCCTCAAAGGAGAGGTCGAGCAGCGGCAAGTCGAGCAGCCATTCGCCGGGGTAATCCACGATGTCGAGATGCATCAGCCGCGTTGCGCCAAGCGCGCGCCGCATCATCGCGCCCGGCGCATATTCGAACGTGAGGCGAAGTTCGCTGATCTGTCGCGTGCCCTCCGGCCATTCCGGCTCGGCGGCGGTGAGCTTCGCGAGATTGCCCTCGTAATCGAAGCGCGGCACCGCGTCGTCCGGCTGCGGTTCGAGATAGGTGCGCAGGATGCGCTTCTGCGCCAGCGGCTCGAAGAACGGCAGGGCGTTGCCCGCCATGAGATTATGCACGAGCGAGGTGATGAACACCGTCTTGCCGGAGCGCGACAGCCCGGTCACGCCGAGCCGCACGGACGGCGCGAACATCTGGGCGGCGGTGTCCTGCGCGCGCGCCCACGTTTCCAGCGCTGAACTCGACCAGCGTTCCAGCAAGGCCATTCCTCTCGCAATCCGGGAGATGAAGCGGCTGTTTTATCAGGAGACGCGGCGGAGGGGAATAACGCCGCTTGCGGCGTTTCGCTCGGGGTGGGTGGGGAGACGACGAGGCCATTTGCAGAGCTGAGCGGTATGATCACGATCAGCTTCGCTTATGGTTTATCGATTATCAAATTTTATGATTAGCTACTTTACCCCTTAGGAGGATGCCTTGGGATACGTATCAGTTGCTGAAGATATCGAAAAGCGACTCGATGAAAAACGCATCATCGAGGAATTCAAAAAATTTGAGGATCGTCAATTCGATCTATTTAAACAGGGATCTTTAACTGAGGCAGGTTTACGGCAAGAGATAAAAGTATTAGAGATGCGCATATTGGAATCACTGAATTCTATTAAGCGGATGGCCGGAGAGGACGGAGTCCATATCGGAAACGAACTATTAAAGACGAAAGCGGAAATGCACGAAGCGTCTAAATTTATAGAAAAAATTGAAAATAATCTTCCAAATAACATGGAAAGAAATAATTTATCAGAAGCCGTAAAAGTTTTTGCTGGAAAATATAAAAATCTCATCGAACTAGTCGATATAATAACGCGTATATTAGGTCAGAAAAATAAGGATATTATAATTCAAATTAGGTCCACTTGCCATCGAGATATATCAATCTTGAATAAAATTTCAAGAAAGATCAGTAGCTTGGAAGACGGGATTGCGGCGGCCTATAAGCGTAATAACGAGTTGGAGAGGGAATTGGAAGCAAGGGATTATCCAGAGAGGCTGTGCGTCGGCAACTATAATACTTGGGAAGATTACACTGGAGACATGTTCCAGAATAACAACCAGAATAAATCGATTCGATACAAAAAGAAATGAAAGAAGGGTGCTCTACTTCAAAGCGGCAACAGCTTTCGTAGCTACACAAAATAATGCCATCCACCTAGGCTACCATCCCAAGCCGCTGCACGGCGTCGGCGACGCTCGGCGAGCGTTCGAGGAAAGCCGCGAACTTGCGGTAAAGCTCGTCGCGCGCGTTCGCGACCATGACGAGTTCCGCTTCCGGCAGCGGCGGAAACCCCTCCTCCGCGCCGAGGATCGCGTGATCGCGACCGACCGAGCCGCGCGGCAGCACCGCGATGCCGAGCCCCGCCGAAACCGCCTTGCGGATGTTCTCGTAAGACGAGCTTGTGTAGGCGAGGTAGCAAGGTCTGCCCGCGCGCTGCATGGCGAGCAGCATCGTCTTGCGGTAGGTGCAGCCGTCGGGGAAGCCGACCAGCGGCACCGTTGACAACTGGCCGAGCGGCGTTTTCTCGCGGCCGACCCAGAACAGCGGCTCGCTGCGCAGCACCTTTCGCGGCGCGCCGCCGACATTCGGGCTTTCGCCGCGCGCGCGGTTGAGCAGCGCGACGTCGATTTCGCCCGCATTGAACATGTCAACGACGGCGGCGGACATGGCGGACGTCACCTCGATACGAAGGTCCGGGTTCATGTCGAGGCAGCGCGAGAGGACGCCGTGGATGTCCAGCACGTCGAAATCGTCGGGCACGCCAAGCCTGATGCGCCCGGCCAGCGGCGGACGCTGAAACGAGCCGACCGCGTCGGAGAGGCGGGCGAGAATTTCCTTCGCCATCGGCAGGAACCGCGCGCCCTCAAGCGTAAGCCCGGCGAAATGCCCCTGGCGACGCTCCAGAAGCACGCAATCGAGGATCTGTTCCAGCTTCTTCAGGCTTTGCGTCACGGCGGATTGCGTGCGCCCGAGATCGAGGCTCGCGCCGGCGAAGCTGCCGCCTTCCGCCACCATCACGAAGGCGCGCAGCTGTTCGAGCGTGATGCGGCGGTCGGTAAGGGTTGCCGCGGTATCGGCGATATTGGCCAAGGTGCGATTCCTTCGCTGTTTCCCGACGCGCCTGGCTCAAGCAAGGCCCAACGCCGCGAGCACATATCAATTGCGCTTATTATTGCGTCGTCATTATTAATTTTGCAATGAGCATTTGGCCTGCGATCCTTCGCTCATGACACAGATATCGCGCCCTGCCCTCATCGCCTTCGTGCTCCTTTTCAGCCTGATCTGGAGTTCCGCCTTCGTGGCGGGCAAAATTGCCGTGCGCGATGTAGACCCCGTGCTGACGCTGGTGATCCGCTTCGCGCTGAGCGCCGCGATCATGGCGCCGTTCTGCCTCGTGAACGGGGTGGCGTGGAACACCCGCATCGTGAAGACGGGCCTCATCTTCGGCCTGCTGAACAACGCGGTTTATCTCGGCCTGAATTTCTCCGCCCTCGCCTTCACTTCGGCCGCCGTGGTGGGCGTGATCGTGAGTTGCGCCCCGTTCCTCGCGATCCTGTTTTCCGCGGCGCTCAGGCAGGAGCGGTTCGACCCGATCAAGACGCTGGGCGTGCTGATCGGCTTTGCGGGCGTGATCGTCATCATCGGCTTCGACATTAGTTCGGGCGATGCCGTCGGCGTTGCGCTCGCGGTCGGCGGCACGACCGCTTTCGCGATTGCCACCGTGATGTTTCGCGGACGTGCGACGGGGCTTCCCGTGCTCCCACTCAATTTCTGGCAATCGACGGCGGGCGCGCTCGCGCTCCTGCCCGTGCTTGCCGTGAAAGGCGTGCCGACGCCGACCATCACGATCTCCGCGGCGCTTGCGATCCTCTATCTCACCGTCATCGTGAGCATCGGCGGGACGGTGCTCTGGCTTCTCCTCATCCGCTGGAGCGGAGCGGCGAGCGCGGCGTCCTATCACCTGCTGAACCCGTTTTGGGTGGTGATCCTGTCGAATATCGCGCTTGGCTCGCCGCTCGAACCGCGCGCCTTCGTCGGCGCCGCGATTATCGGAGCGGGGTTGCTGCTGACGACGCGGAGCGCTGCTCCCGCTGCGCCGCAGGCTTTGGCGAAGACGGGCGCTTCCTGAAGCAATTCCGGGGCGAGCGAACCGCTCCCATCCTGGAATTGAAGTAATACAAAAGAGCGAGAGCGAACTTGCGAGTTAAAGAGAAGCGCAGACGCGCCGGAGCCGTAAGCCGCGTGGACACCGAGGCCGCTAATAGCCCGCGCGAGATCGGCGGAAACGGCGCGAAGTCCGATGAACGTCGATCCGGGAAGTTGCACAACCGGCTTCATACGCGTTCTCGCGGTGATTATTTTCTGAAGCCCCTGCAATAGTTAGGAATAAATTACCGTGGTAGACCATCGACCAAGCCGAACCGCTTTTTTCTCGATCAGTCAAGAAAATTATACGCCGGTTGATATGTCATTGGATGTTGTCGGTATGTGATTTGACCGCCGAATCCTGACCTCAGCTTAGTGCTATTCTGTTCCTTGTCTGTAACGCTTACAAGGAACATACACATGACGATTCATTTCCAGCAAACGCGGCTTCCTGCTGACCCCAAGTTCTTGTTTGATCGGGTTGAATGCTATTATCGAGACCGTGTCGGCGAGACCTGGAAGGGTGTGCATCCGCTGAAGGGCATGAGCCCCGGGCGGTCCGCGATCAAGCTGCGCAGCAACGACTACCTGTCCATCGCCTCCGACCGCCGCGTGATCGAGGCGGAAATCCGAGCCTTGCAAGCCGCCGGTCACGGTGACTCGGTATCGCGAACGTTCGTTCATCATGAAACGGACGGTCTCAATGCCTTCGAACAGCGCGTGGCGCGGCTGATGGGGGCGGAAGCCGCGGTTCTCGCGAATTCGGGCTATTGCGCCAATGTCGGCCTGATCCAGTCGATTTGCCGGCCGGAAACGCCCGTGTATCTCGACATCAAGGCGCACTTGTCGCTTTGGGAAGGGGTGAAGAGCGCGGGGGCCACGCCCACGCCGTTCCGCCACAACGATCCTGAGCATCTGGATCGCCTGATCAGAAAGTTCGGCCCCGGCGTCATCGCGATCGATGCCCTCTACAGCATCGATGGCAACATTGCCGTGCTCGATGACATCGTCGAGGTCGCCGAACGGCGCGGCTGCGCGCTGATCGTCGACGAGACGCATTCCTTCGGCACGCACGGACCCGACGGCGCCGGTCTTGTCGCGGCTCGCGGTCTCAGCCACCGCGTTCACTTTCGGACTGTTGGCTTGTCCAAGGCCGTGGCGAGTCGCGGCGGCCTGGTCATATGCTCGCAGCGCAACGCCGAGTTCCTGCGCTACGAATCGCTACCGGTCATCTTCAGCACCCAGGTGCTGGCGCATGAGGTGGCTGGCTATAATGCCGCCCTCGACATTTTTGCCAACGAACCTTCGCGGCAGCGTCTCCTCCACAGCAATCATCGTTACCTCATCCAGGGCCTCGATGACCTGGGTTACAACGTCGATCTGTCCAAGTCCCAGATCATAGCGCTTGAAGCGGGAGAGATCCTCCCGACCGTCAAGCTGCGCGATGCTTTGGAAAAACGCGATGTCTTCGGGGCGATCTTCCTGCCGCCGGCCACGCCCACGAAGCGCTGCATCATCCGCTTCACGGTGAATTGCAGCCTCACCCAAGGGGAGCTTGATCGCGTGTTGGAAGTGTGCGCGGAAATCAGGGACGAAGTGGGGCTGGCATCGTGGCCGTCTACACGGCGCCGGGGCCGTCAGGCTCGCGGGGCCCGTCCTTCGGTCGCACTTGCGGCCTGACCGCAGCGTGACAAGCTGGACGCGGCATAAGCCGCGTCCAGCGCTTTTGCTTCGACGATGGGAAGCCTGATTTCGAACGTGGTGCCTTTGCCGGGCTCTGATAAACAGAGGATGCTGCCGTCGAAACCTTCGACGACGCGGCGGCAGAAGGATAAGCCGATGCCGGTGCCGCCGGTTTCAGCGTGGCCGGTCACGAACGGTACGAAGATATAAGGCAATATCGATGGGTCGAGACCGCGGCCGTTGTCGCTTATCGAAAGCAGATGACCGGCAGGCGTCGTTTTTGCTTCTATGACGATCTGTCCTTCACCCGATGACGCGATCTCGCGGAGCGCATTCTTGATGAGGTTGATGATGACGTGGACCATCAGCACCTCGACACCGCGATACGTGAAATTGTCGCAGATGCTGATATTGATCATTTCGCGTTCCCCGGGACGGAACTGAAAGCGGTTGATCGCTTCGTCGATGGTGCTGGCGACGGCATGGAATTTCATGCGTTCTTGTGAATAGCTCTCATCCTTCAGATTCGTGAGAAGCATATCGATGACAAGGTTTGCGGCGACGGCATGTTTATCGATGCGTTGCAGAGCACTGCTCAGCGCAGCGATCTCGCGATCACTCAGGCTGTCGTCGCAGCCGCGCTCTTTCGCCCACTGATTGACCGCGCTCAGCCGCCCGAGGTGGTCGCTGGTCTTGTTGGCGTCGAGCCGGATGCCGAGAAGTGGCGTGCGCATTTCATGCGCGATGCTGCTCGCAAGAGCGCGTGCCGCTATGAGCTTGTCACGAGAGATGACTCGTTCATTGTGAGAGAGGAAGACCACCGCGCTCAGGATGAAGCCGTAAACAGGCAGGACGAGCAGATATTCGGTGGGGACTTCAGTTCCTCCTGACATCAGCCAGTAGCCGATCAGCCCGATCAGCGCACCTACAATGGAGACAAAGACACCGTTGGCAAGATCGTAAAGCAAAAACGTGAATACGATTATCGCGGTGTACGACATCAACCAGACGCTGTTGACGCCGTTCAAGAGCAACATCAGCGTGAAGAATGCAGGTCCCGCCAATAATATTGCCCAATAACAATAGGCGAGGTAATATGATATAAAGCGATGCGGCCAATAGCTTCGGAGAGCCATTGGTATGCAAAGCGCCACCCCTGCTGCCCTCAACGGCAAGCTCTCGTAAGGTTGAGGAAAAACATACGTCCACATACAATAATAAAAAGGGAAGGCAATAGCACCGAGCAACCCGGTGGCGGGCAATTTGTACGCTGCAACAGCATGATGCTCGACATAAGCGACACGGAGACGGCGCGCAAGGAAGCGCAATTTGACGAGCAATGCCCGCCCCCTCAGGCGTTTAATCATAATACCAAGCCGCACGGTGTGAACTTTCACTTGCACGATATAGCGAGCGGAAATTATAAAGACCTATTCCAAGCAGCGCAAAATACATTGCGAGCGCCGTGGCATCAGGATCAGGACCGGACTCATGAGCACCTTGCTGCCGCTCTACCACCCGACGACATGCCTGGTCATCGATGATGATCGGCTCTATCTCGACAGCTTCGACTACAATTATGCCGATGTTACGCTGTGTGCAACCGAGCATCGTCTGGAGCAAGCCATTGAGCGCCTCCTGAAGGATGCGGAGCGGACAGGCTTGACCATCGAAGAAGCCAATCGTGCCCCTGTCGACGAAGGGGAGACTGCCGATCCCATCATTCGCCTGCCGGCATCGCGCATCGCCGCAATGGCGCGAGATCCCGCGCGCTTTTCACGTGTTTCCGTTGTGGTGGTCGATTTTGCCATGCCGAGCATGACAGGCGTCGAACTCCTCCGGAAGATCAAGCACCTGCCGGTCAAGAAGGTGCTGCTTACCGGCAAGACCGGGGATTCGACGGCGGTCGCCGCCTTCAACGAAGGCTTGATCAACTTGTTTTTGGTCAAGCAAGACCCAGACCTGCCCGAGAAGCTGAGGCGTATCATCGGAGAGCTTCAGCATCGCTACTTCAAGGACATCACCGCGCCGCTGGACCCTATCGCAAAGCTTGAGGACACGGCGTTTCTCGACGATCCGGCAATTGCGAACTGGTACCGCAAGTTCGCCGAGCGCATCGGTGCGGTCGAGCATTATCTCCTGCCATCGCCGCCGGGCCTGATGCTGGTCGACGAAACGGGTCAGGTCACCGTCGCATGGATCAACAGCCGGGATCGGATGCGCGCCCAGCTTGAGATCGCAATCGATGTCGGCGCCCCGAGCGCGCTGGTGAAAGAATTGCGCACCGGCGACAAGATACTCACTTGCCCGACGCCAACCGGGTTCTATCAAAAAAAGCACGCGTCCGACTGGCAGAAGTACCTTTTGCCATGCGAGGAGATCAGGGGAAATACGTCCTGGAAAGTGGCGATACAGCGGGATCAGGCACCCGGCTTGTCGGCCGTTTCCTTGAGACAGTATCGCCGGTCGCAAACAAGGCGCGCCAGCTAGTGGTCCGATTCCGACATTTGCATCCGTTTGCAGCACGCTTGCGAGCAAATGTCGGAATCGAAAGGACCACTAGCAACATCATGATTCTCGTGGAGCTTTTGAATTTGACATTTGAGCGAAAGCTCGCAGCCACCGGGACTCAAATGTCAAATTCGCTCCACTAGACTTGATTTCCCGCCCAGGAGGCTCGATCGGGGCCGATTGTGGCGTCGAACTTTCGACGGCGTCACCGCTCAGATCAGTCTTCGATCCGTTGCGATGACGCCGGAATTTGCTACTTCCGCCCGGCAAGCCCGGCCTTGCGGAAGGCGTCCGCGAACGCGCCGCCGCCCGCTTCTGGCCGCCCGCCCTTCGGCGCGGCGGTCATCTTCTTCGGCGCGGGGGGGCGCTGCCCGCCGCCCTGCGGGCGCGCGGCCTCGGCGCCGATCGGATCGTCGAGGCGCAGCGTCAGAGAAATGCGCTTCCTCGGCGCATCCACCTCCAGGACCTTCACGCGCACGACGTCGCCCGGCTTTACCACGTCGCGCGGGTCTTTCACGAAGGTCTTCGACAGCGCGGAGACATGCGCCAGCCCGTCCTGATGCACGCCGATGTCGATGAATGCGCCGAACGCGGCCACATTCGTCACCACGCCTTCGAGCACCATTCCGGGCTTCAGGTCGGAGATCTTCTCCACGCCCTCCTGGAAGGTCGCGGTCTTGAAGGCGGGGCGCGGGTCGCGGCCGGGCTTTTCAAGCTCGCGAAGGATGTCGGTCACGGTCGGCAGGCCGAATTTCTCATCCGCGAACTGTTTCGGCTGGAGGCCGCGCAGCACCGGCGCGTTGCCGATGAGCGTCTTGATGTCCACCTTCGCCACCGACACGATCTTGCGCACCACCGGATAGGATTCGGGGTGTACGGACGACGCGTCCAGCGGGTCGTCGCCATTCGGAATGCGCAGGAAGCCCGCCGCCTGCTCGAACGCTTTCGGGCCGAGGCGCGGCACCTCCTGAAGCTCGGCGCGGCGCTTGAACGCGCCCTTCTGATCGCGATAAGCAACGATGTTCTTCGCAAGGCTCTCGCTGATGCCCGACACGCGCGCGAGAAGCGGCACCGACGCCGTGTTGAGATCCACGCCCACGCCGTTCACGCAGTCTTCCACCACAGCGTCGAGCGAGCGCGACAGCTTCGTTTCCGACAGGTCGTGCTGATACTGGCCGACGCCGATGGACTTCGGGTCGATTTTCACGAGTTCGGCGAGCGGGTCCTGCAGGCGGCGCGCGATGGACACGGCGCCGCGAAGCGACACATCGAGGTCGGGCAATTCCGCGCTCGCATAGGCGCTGGCGGAATAGACGGACGCGCCCGCCTCCGAAACCATCACCTTGGTGAGCTTCAGTTCGGGCGCGAGCGCCACGAGTTCGCCCGCGAGCTTGTTCGTCTCGCGCGAGGCGGTGCCGTTGCCGATGGCGATCAGGTCGACCTTATGCTCCTTGCAGAGGCGGCCGAGGATCGCGAGCGACTCCGTCCACTGCCGTTTCGGCTCGTGCGGATAGATCGTGGCCGTCGCGGCAACCTTGCCGGTCGAATCCACGACGGCCACCTTCACGCCCGTGCGAAATCCCGGATCGAGGCCCATGGTGGCGCGCGTTCCGGCGGGCGCGGCGAGAAGCAGGTCGCGGAGGTTGCCCGCGAACACCTTCACCGCCTCGTCCTCCGCCGCCTGCCAGAGCCGCATGCGAAGATCCACGGACAGATGGCCCTGAATGCGCGTGCGCCACGCCCAGCGCACCGTGTCGTTAAGCCACTTGTCGGCGGGGCGGCCCTTGTCGGCGATGTTGAAGCGCCGCGCGATGCGCGCCTCGTACAGCGACGGGCCGGAGGGCGCGGCCTGCGCCGGATCTTCCGGCTCGAAATTCAGTTCGAGGAAGCCTTCCTTCTCGCCGCGGAACATCGCGAGGATGCGATGCGACGGCATCTTGGCGAGCGGCTCGGCCTTGTCGAAGTAATCCGCGAACTTCGCGGCTTCGGGCGTGTCCTTCTTGTCGTCCTTCGCCTTGGCCGCGAGGCGTCCGCGCCCCCACATCTCTTCGCGCAGGCCGCCGATCAGGTCCGCGTCTTCCGCGAAGCGCTCGACGAGGATCGCGCGCGCCCCGTCGAGTGCCGCGGCCACGTCCCCCACGCCCTTCTCGGCATTGACGAACGTGGCCGCGATGGCGTCCGGCAGCTTCGATGGATCGGCCAGCAGCGCGTCGGCCAAAGGCTCAAGCCCCGCCTCCTTCGCGATCTGGGCCTTGGTGCGCCGCTTCGGCTTGTAAGGCAGGTAGATGTCTTCGAGCCGCGCCTTCGAATCCGCCGCCATGATCTGCGCTTCGAGCGCATCGTCGAGCTTGCCCTGCTCCCGGACGCTGTCGAGGATGGCCTTGCGGCGGTCTTCCATCTCGCGCAGATAGCGCAGCCGCTCTTCCAACGTACGGAGTTGCGCGTCGTCGAGCATGCCGGTCGCTTCCTTGCGGTAGCGCGCGATGAACGGCACCGTCGAGCCGCCGTCGAGGAGATCGACCGCCGCCTGCACCTGCGCCGGGCGCACGCCAAGTTCTTCCGCAATCCGCTGTTCGATGGACTTCATGTGTCTCGCTCTTCCGCTGATGGGGGCCGGCGCGGTGAGGGGGCCGGCGCGAATCGCCCGATCATACAGAACGCGGCGCGTCCGGTTCAAATGACGAGATCGCAATGGCGGCGATGCGGGTGCGCGCCTCACCCGAAGGGATGTTGCGGTATTGCATCATGAGGGCTGATTCAATTGCAAGGCGTTTTGTCGACCTTGCGCAAGTCTGACTTATTTCGCAAGGTTGCCCCTGGGTTGGATTGGGACGTTTCGAGTCGACATCCATATTCTCGAGTTTTTTCAGGGAGGGGCATCCCAATGATTTACAAAAGTGGTTTCACCGCATTGGTAGCTGGCGTCAGCATGGCCGCTTTGTTAAGCGGCGCCGCATTTGCCGATAGCGTTTCGGTTCAGGGCGTAGGAGATCAGGGGTTTGTTCGGCTCGATAACGGCAAACTAGTTGCTACTAACGTACTTGGAGGGCAACAGCAGGACGTGACCGGCCTGACCTTCAGCAGCGGCAGCGGCGGCAACGCCAAGACAACTTCAATCAAAGGCAGTGGCATCGAAACCACCGGCAGCTTGAAGGTTGGCGGCAACACCAAAACTGGTTCGCTCACTGTGCAGGATGACGCGAGCGTTGGCGGCTCGCTTGAGGTTGCTCAAACAGTCACCGCCAAGGAAGTCGACGCCAAGAAAGTTAGCGCTTTCGAAGTTGATGCTGTTAAAGTTGACGCCGTGAAAGTCGACGCCGTCAAAGTCGAGGCCAAGGAAGTCGACGCCAAGAAAGTTAATGCTTTCGAAGTTGATGCTTTCAAAGTTGACGCAGTGAAGGTCGAGGCCAAGGAAGTCGACGCCAAGAAAGTCAACGCTTTCGAAGTTGATGCTTTCAAAGTCGACGCAGTGAAAGTCGAGGCCAAGGAAGTCGACGCCAAAAAAGTCAATGCTTTCGAAGTTGATGCTTTCAAAGTTGACGCAGTGAAGGTCGAGGCCAAGGAAGTCGACGCCAAGAAAGTCAACGCTTTCGAAGTTGATGCTTTCAAAGTTGACGCAGTGAAGGTCGAGGCCAAGGAAGTCGACGCCAAGAAAGTCAACGCTTTCGAAGTTGATGCTGTTAAAGTCAACGCAGTGAAAGTCGAGGCCAAGGAAGTCGACGCCAAGAAAGTTAAAGCTTTCGAAGTTGATGCTGTTAAAGTCAACGCCAAGGAAGTCAACGCCAAGGATGTGAACACTAAAAACCTCTATGTGACTGAAAGTGCCAACTTTAATGGGAACCGAGTCGAGGGTGTAGGTGCCCCAATCCTCGGCACCGACGCTGCCAACAAGGCGTATGTCGATTACAACGACGCGGTCCTGAACAACCGCATCAAGGACGTGCGCGACGGCGTTGCCATCGCGCTGGCGATCCAGACGCCCGATCTCATCGCCGGTGAAAAGTTCGGCGTGTCCGTGAACTGGGGCAACTTCGAGGGCGCGAATGCGTTCGGCGTCGGTCTGCAGGGCGTGCTCGGCAACAACCTTCTCGGCGCGGGGGAGCGCGTTTCGCTGACCGGCGGCGTGGGTGTCAGCACCGAGCGCAGCAATGTCGGTGGCCGCGCGGGCGTGCAATTCACCTGGTAGGTTGATTTCAAAGATCGAAAGCCGTTTAAGGTTGCCGCGCGTTGCGGCAACCTTTTTATGTTTGTGAGGGAACTCATGCGAGTGAGCCTGTTTCGTCTCTGCCTGAGCCTTGCGTGCCTCACAGGTTTTGTCGCGGCTGCATCGGCGCAGACCAAGGCCCCCGCGCCCGCCGCAAAGCCGCCCGTACAGGCCGAGCAGCCCAAGATGACGATCGATACGCTCGAAGTCGTCATCCTCATCAAGTCGACCATCGCGGCGCTGCAACACGCGAACCAGACAGGCAATTATTCCGTGCTTCGCGACCTCGGATCGCCGGTATTCCGCGAGCGCTTCGATCAGGCCCAGCTCACGGCGATCTTCTCCAACCTGCGGAACCGCGGCGTAAACCTCAGCCCCGCGCTCGTTCTCACTCCCAATCTTTCCAGGAACCCCGAACTCACGCCGCAGAACCAGCTTCGCCTCGTCGGCGATTTCCCGACCAAGCCGCTGCAAATCCAATACGACCTCCTGTTCCTGAAAATAGGCAACGTCTGGCGCATTGAAGGGATCATCGTGGATGCTGTCGCTCCGTCAGCCGCCGTGGTCGAGAACCCGCAAGCCTCCAACTCGAAAGCGGCCGAACCGGCCAAGCCGGCAAGTTCCGCCGGGAAAGCGCCACCGACCCGTCCAGCCAATTGATCGTTCGCGGTTTCCCCCGGTCGTGTTGCTGACGACCGTGAAAAAGGGTAAACAAATGGTTGCAACCGGAGGGCAGCGGATGGACGGGCAACTGGAGGCGGATCGCATGGCGACGAAGGCTCCGCCCGTTCAGATCGAGACGGAAACGGGCATCGACACCGTGCCGGGGCAGGCCATCCCGTCAGTGGTGGCCGAAAAGTTCATCTCCGTGGATCGCAGCCAGATCATCAACCGCGCGCTCGACAAACTTTTCGACACGGGCCAGCGCGTGCTTGCCGGTGACGTTTTCCAGCATATCTGCGCGCTGAGGCAGGTCGAATCGGCGCGGTCGCTCGACACGCTCGTCGAACTTTACGACCCATTCAATCCCGACGATGAAACCGTCAATATCGGCGAGCCGAGTCCGGAGGCCATCAAGCAGCAACTGGACAAGCTCAGGAAGAAGATCATCGAGTCGGCGACGGCGGCCAATTACATTCAGATCGATCAGGACGAACTGGAAGCCATTCTCGGCAAGGAATATCATCAGGGCTTCGCCGCTGAAGTCGACCTGAAGGAGTTCGACTTTCATCTTCTCTTTTATCGTGGCGATGTCCGGGTCAAGGTCAAGGCAACCTCGTGGAAGACGGCGTGGCTCGTCGAGCGCGAGGTCGAAGTGGAGGCCTACCGGCGTCTGTTCATCGGCTTGAAGCTGAAACCGGAGGAGACGCGCATCGCAGAGATCATGCGCGTCGATAAAGTCTCCCGCCGGAAGGCCGAAAAGCGCGTCCGGAAGATCCGTAACCAGAAGATGCTGCAAGGCGTTTCGGACAAGACGCTGCATCTCAAGGTTTTCCGGCTCATCCCCAAAAGCGACATCGAAATCCTGTTTCCGAACGCGAAGATCAAGTTCAACCTTCTGGACAAGCTGTGGCTCTGGGTCGGCTCAGGCGGCAGCACGCTCTTCGCCATCACCATGGCCGTGCTCAAATTCCTGGCAGCGGTCGCGATCAGCGTCTTCTTCGTCATCTTCACCATTGCCGGCGCCGTGGGTGCGATCATCCGCAGCTTTACGAGCTTCCTCAACACGCGCACGCGATACATGGCGAAGCTCGCGCAGAGCCTTTACTTCCACAACATCGCCAGCAATCAGAGCGTTCTTGCCGCGCTGAATGACGACGCGGAAGAAGAGGACATCAAGGAGGCCGTTCTGACCTACGCCCTTCTCCTGCGCTACGGCCAGCTCGGCCTTGAGGCCACGAAGGCCGAGGCGGAAAGGTTTCTGAAGACCGAGTTCTCCCTTAATTGCGACTTCGACATCGAAGACGGCTGCCGCCATTTGCGCAAGCTCGGGCTGCTGGTGGCCGACGACTCGGGAGCGCCCCGCATCCGTGATCTGGAAGACGCGCGCGAGCATCTCGAAACCCTCTGGCGGGCCGTCCCCACATCGGCTTAGATCAGCCTGCATCAAATGCGTCGTGCACCCACGTCCTGTTTGCGGCTCGATGCTGTTGGCGGGCGCGGAAGGCGGAGACGCTTGAAAGCTTCGGCGAATGGTGCTCCCCGTTTCTGAAGGGCGCGGCAGGCCGCCAACCATCCGAACAGGTTTCCCATGCGATTGACCCACAAGACAGTGTTGAATTTCGTCTCCGAGAGCGAGGCCGTTGCCGCAAGCGAAATCCTCGGCGAACTGCCCGCCTTCGAGGAAACGCCTGTCGTTGCGCTTGAGAGCGAGGACGGGAAGCGCTGGTCGGTCGAAATCTATGACGACGGCGCGCTGGGCGATGCGGCGACGGCGGCGCTCGCGGAGGCGGGCATCGAACCGCCCGCAGCCTCTGTCGAGGCCATCCCCGACGCCGACTGGGTGAGCGAGACGCAGCGCGCGCTGCCGCCCGTTCACGCGGGCCGATTCATCGTGCACGGCAGCCACGACCGCGCGCGCATCGCCTCGCAATGGGCCATCGAGATCGACGCGGGCCGCGCTTTCGGGACCGCCCATCACGGCACCACGAAAGGCTGTCTGCTCGCGCTGGAGCGGCTTTCGCCCATTGGCGTGCATCGCGTGCTCGACCTCGGCACCGGCTCGGGCGTGCTCGCCATCGGCGCGGCGAAGGCGCTGGCGCATGGGCCGCATGTCGTGGCCGTGGATGTCGATCCGATCGCGGTGGAAGTCGCGCGCGAAAACGTGCGCATCAATGGCGCGGGCGCCGACATCGCGCTGTTCACCGGCGATGGCTACGAGCCGCGCGACGCCTATGCCCTGGCGCCGTTCGACGTCGTCGTCGCGAACATTCTCGCGAAGCCGCTGTTGAATCTCGCGCCGCGCATCCGCGAACTGACCCGCATCGGCGGCGCGGTGATCCTGTCAGGGCTCCTCTCGGGGCAGGCCCGCGAGATCGTGGCGCGCTATCGCGCCACGGGCTTCGTGCTCGTGCGCCGCCGCGACCTCGAAGGCTGGGCGACGCTTAAGCTGCGGCGGGTGGGTTAGCGCGTCGATTCTATATGGACGGGGAGATTCTTCGAATGTCTTCTGAATGCGAGTTTCGACTACGGGCGCGCGAGCCCCTGCTATACGCGTATTCGGCGCTAGAACTGCTTGATCATCATGA
Organism: Rhodomicrobium sp.; assembly: GCF_047605405.1. Taxonomy (NCBI): domain Bacteria; kingdom Pseudomonadati; phylum Pseudomonadota; class Alphaproteobacteria; order Hyphomicrobiales; family Hyphomicrobiaceae; genus Rhodomicrobium; species Rhodomicrobium sp. The sequence goes on from NZ_JASGFR010000020.1 coordinate 49,314, forward strand.
TCAGTTTGACGAACATCGCGAATGGGTTCTTTTCTGGGTTGGAGGTGTGGCGCTTTTAAGAACGGTGGGCCATGTGCTTCAAAAGGTGGATGCAGTAGGTAGCCCAGAGTTGGGATGTATTATTTCTTCTAAGTGGGCCATGTGGAAGGAAAATAGACAAGAGAATGCGATTTTTTGGGATTTTATAGAAAAAGAGCGAAATAACGTTCTCAAAATTTTCAAATTAGGTGTTTTTGTAGGTCAAGTGCCTGATCACATGCCGAGCAGTGATGAGTGTGTTTCAAATATATGCGAGAAAGATATTCCTACCCATTGCGAAACAGGAGAAGATGGTCGCGATTTATTTTTTGATGCTGTGATGTGGTGGCAAGAGCAGTTAGCAGCCATAGAAAAAGAATGGCGTTTGAGCTGCAGAACATCTAATTAACTTATTAAGTTTGCGTTAAATAGATGGGTCGTTATCACGAAGGTCACACATGCCGCACACCCACGAAAGCCGCCTCGCCGCGCTGCGCGCTGCTCTCGTCGCCGAGAAGCTCAGCGGCTTCATCGTCCCGAAAGGCGACGAGTTCCAGAACGAGGCGGTGCCCGCGTGCTGGGATCGCCTCGCCTGGCTGACGGGCTTCACCGGCTCGGCCGGAACGGCGGTCGTGCTCGCCGACAAGGCCGCGCTCATCGTCGACAGCCGCTATACGCTTCAGGCGAAGGCGCAGGTGGACGCGGCGCTTTACGCGGTCGAGCTTTTCCCGAAGACGACGCCCGCGAAGTGGCTCGGCGAGCATGCGGTCGAGGGCGCTGCGATGGGGTACGATCCGTCGCTGTTCACGCAGGCGAGCTTCAAGCCGCTGAAGGCCGAGGCCGAAAAGGCCGGTTTCGAGCTTCGCGCCATCAAGACAAACCCCATCGATGCGCTGTGGGAGCATCGCCCCGCGCCGTCCTTCGCACCCATCGTTTTCCATGACGAGGCGTTCGCGGGCGAAAGCACGGCGTCGAAGCTTGAGCGCGTGCAAAAGGAAATCGCCGCGCGGAAGGCGACGGGGCTCATCGTGAGCGCGCCGGACGCGGTGGCATGGCTGTTCAACATTCGCGGCGGCGATGTCGCGCATACGCCGGTTGCGCTCGTTCGCGCCTATGTGCCGCTTCAAGGCAAGCCGACGCTATTCGTCTCGCCGGGCCACGTGACGGATGAGAACCGGACGGCCCTCGAAGCGCTGGCCGCGTTGCATCCGCTCGGCGACCTCTGGAAACTCCTTCCGCGCCTCGTGGGAGCGGCGGCGAAGGTCATCGCCGATCCCGCCCACACGACGCTTCACGTGGGCGACATTCTGAAAGTTGCCGGCGCGAAGGCCATCGAGGGCGACGACCCGACCATCCGCTTCAAGGCAGCCAAAAACGCAACCGAGCTGGAAGGCGCGCGCGCGGCGCATCTGCGCGACGGTGTGGCGGTCGCGCGCTTCCTCGCATGGCTCGATGCGCACGCGCCGCAAGGCGCAGTCGATGAACTCGCCGCATCGGACAGGCTCGAAGCGTTCCGCCGCGACACGGGCAAGCTCGTCGACCTCAGCTTCGACACCATTTCCGGCGCGGGGGCGAACGGCGCCATCGTGCATTATCGCGCGACGCCCGAGACGAACAAGCCGCTTCTGCCGGGTACGCTTTATCTGACCGATTCCGGCGGCCAGTATCGCGACGGCACGACCGACATCACGCGCACCGTGGCCATCGGCGAGCCGAGCGCGGACGCGCGCCGCCATTACACGCTCGTGCTGAAGGGGCATATCGGTATCGCAGCGGCGCGCTTCCCGGCGAAAACCACGGGCGCGGGCATCGACAGTTTCGCACGGCGCGCGCTTTGGGATGCGGGGCTGGACTATGGCCACGGCACCGGCCACGGGGTCGGCAGCTTTCTTTCGGTGCACGAAGGCCCGGCGAACATCTCGCCGCGCGGAACTGTGGCGCTTGAGCCGGGGATGATCCTGTCAAACGAGCCCGGCTATTACCGCGAGGGGCATTACGGCATCCGGCTGGAAAATCTCGTGGCCGTGACGCTGCCGCAGGGGATCGACGGCGGCGAAACGGAAATGCTCGGTTTCGAGACGCTGACGCTCGCGCCGTTCGACCGGCGGCTTATCGATGCGGCGTTGCTGTCGGCCGCCGAACGCGAATGGCTAAACGCGTATCATGCGCGCGTGCGCGAAGCGCTTTCGCCGCATCTCGAAGACGCGGACCGCGCGTGGCTCGACGCGGCGACTGCCGAGGTTTAGCCGGTCTTTACTCCGCCCAGTTCGGCTTGCGCTTTTCGATAAAGGCGGCGAGCCCTTCCGCGCCTTCCGGGCCGCGCGCCGCCTTCGCGAAAACGGTGGCCGCATGGTCCACGAGCGCGCCCGCGTCCTCGAACCGCGCGCGCCGCAGGAGCGCTTTGGTCTCGGCCACCGCGCCCGGCGCGCAGGCGAGGATCTGACGGAGCGTTTCGGCGAGTGCCGCGTCAAGGTCCGCACCCGTGTCGCAGGCGCGATGCACGAGCCCGATGCGATACGCCTCATCGGCGCCGAAGCGGGCGCCCGTCACCGCCAGCCGCTTCGCTTGCCCATAGCCGAGCCGCTCGACGAGGAACGGGGCGATCTGCGCGGGGATCACGCCGAGCGACGTTTCCGGCAATCGGAAATCCACGTCGCGCGAGGCAAGCGCCACATCCGCCGTGCAGGCGAGGCCGAAGCCGCCGCCCATGACGCTGCCTTCCAGCACCGCCACGACGGCCAGAGGCGAGCGGGCATAGGCGGCGCATACATGACCGAACGCGGCGTTCGAGGCTGCCACCGGGTCCGTTTCGCCGACGGGAGCCATGCGCGCCGCCGCCATGTCGCGCAGGTCGGCGCCCGCGCAGAAATGGCCGTCCGAGCCGCGCAGCACGACCACGCGCGCGTCCGTCGCTTCCGCGTCCGCGAGCGCGGCGAGCAATTCGGCGAGCATAACCTGCGACATGGCGTTGCGAACTTCCGGCCGGTTGAGCCGGATTGTGAGCACGCCCCCCTTGCGGTCGATTGCGAGCGTCGTCGGAGCGTCGGCCATCATCAGTCCTTCTTCCCGCTCGGCAGCGTGCCTTCGAGCTTGCAGATGATGCCGAGCATCACCTCGTCCGCGCCTCCGCCAATGGAGACAAGCCGACCGTCGCGCATCGCGCGGCTCAGCGGATTGTCCCAGGTGAAGCCCATGCCGCCCCAGTACTGCAGGCACGCATCCGTCACCTCGCGAATGAGCCGCCCGCATTTCAGCTTCGCCATCGAGGCGAGCTTCGTCACGTCGCGGCCGGAGACATATTCCTCCACCGCGCGCCACGTCAGCGAGCGCAGCGCTTCCACCTCCGTTCGCAGTTCCGCGAGCCGGAAATGCACCACCTGATTGTCGAGTATGGACTTGCCGAAAGCCTTGCGCTGGCGCGTGTAGTCGATGGTGGCGTCGATGAGCCGGTCGAGCATCGTGAGCGAGTTCGCCGCGCCCCAGAGCCGTTCCTCCTGGAATTGCAGCATCTGGAAGGTGAAGCCCATGCCCTCCGCGCCGATGACGTTCGTTTGCGGCACGCGCACATCGTCGAAGAAAAGCTGCGCCGTGTCGGACGAGAACATGCCGAGCTTGCGGATCTTCTGCCGCGTTATGCCCGTCGCGTCCATCGGCACGACGATGAGCGACTTGTTGCGATGCGGCTTGTCGTCGGACGTATTGGCGAGCAGGCAGCACCAGTCGGCCTTCATGCCGTTGGTGATCCACATCTTCGAGCCGTTGATGACGTAGTCGCCGCCGTCTTTCCGCGCCGTCGTCTTGATCGACGCGACATCCGAACCCGCACCCGGTTCCGACACGCCGAGACAGGACACCATCTCGCCCGCGATACTTGGCGCAAGCCATGCGCGCTTCAACTCGTCGCTGCCGAAGCGATGCAGTGCCGGTGTCGCCATGTCGGAATGCACGCCGATGGCCATCGGCACGCCGCCGCAATCGCAGGTGCCGAGCGCTTCCGCGACCGTCGCCGAATAGGAGAAGTCGAGGCCCAAGCCGCCATAAGCTTCGTCGTATTTCGTTCCGAGAACGCCGAGCGCGCCGAGTTTTCGGAAGAGTTCGTGCGAGGGGAATTCCTCCGCGCGCTCCCATTCATCCACGAACGGGTTGATCTCGTTCTTTACGAAGCGCTCCACCTGGTCGCGCAACTGCTCATGCTGCGGCGTCAGAAGCATCGCGGTTTCCCCCTTTTATTCTCACGGTGGCGAGCACCTTTTCCTCAGGATGACACGGTCCTTCAAAAAAAGGAATTGCACTTGAGATGGGCAGTGCGCGGTGTCGTGGCAGGCAACGGCCCTCCATCTTTCGTTCATCGCTGCCATGATCGGGCTCGAAATCGTTTGGTTCGTGCGCGCCTTTCCGGCACGCTGGCGAAAAACGAAGCGAGGATGCCGATGTCGTTCGAGACCGAAGCCGAAAAGAAACTGATCGTAGCGCTGGATTTCCCGTATGCGGAAGAAGCCGCAGCTTTCTGGCACAGGCTTGCCCTGCCGCATGCGGTGGCGAAAATCGGCCTTGAGCTTCTGATGACGGCGGACGGCGTGGCGCTCGTGAAGCGGCTTGCGGAAGGCGGCGCGAGCGTATTCGTCGACGCGAAGCTTTACGACATCGCCGCCACGGTCGAGCGTGCGACAGCGCGCGTTGCTGCGCTCGGCGCGGCGTTTCTCACCGTGCACGCGCAGGACGACGCGACCGTCGCGGCGGCAGTGCGCGGAGCGGCGGGGTCACCGCTCAAGCTGCTCGGCATCAGCCTGCTTACGAACGCCAGGCCGGAAAGTCTCGCCGATCAGGGGATAACGCTATCCGCCAGCGACCTCGTGCTGACGCGCGCAGGCTTTGCGGCAGAGGCGGGTTTTCACGGCATCGTCTCGTCTGCGCTGGAGGCGCGCGCGCTGAAAGACGCGTTCGGGTCGCGGCTTGCGGTCGTGACCCCCGGCATTCGCCCGGCAAGCGCGAGCGTGGCGGGCGACGATCAGGCGCGCACAGCGACACCTGCCGAAGCCATCGCCGCGGGCGCGGATTATATCGTCGTCGGCCGCCCGATCACCCGCGCCGCCGATCCGAATGCTGCCGCCCGCGCCATCGTCGCGGAGATCGCGGGCGCTTTATAGCGCGTCCACGATGCTCGAAACTTCGTCGTAGTCGCGGGCGATGAAGGTCGCGCCCGCCGCGACGAGAGCCGCCCCATGATCCGGCGGCAGATGCGATGCGGCGAGAAGCCCGATCACGCGCATGCCCGCGGCAAGCGCCGCGCGCACGCCGCTCGCGCTGTCCTCGATCACAAGCGCGTCGCAAGGCTCCACGCCTTCCTCGCTTGCCGCCTTCAGGAATATATCGGGGAACGGCTTGCCGCGCGCTACGGTCTCGGCGCTGTAGATGCCGCACGGAAAGCGGTCGGCGAGGCCCATCACGCGCAGGCACAGGGCGATGCGGCGCGGCGAACTCGACGACGCGATGCAGCGCCGCACGTCCGCATGGCGCGCGATGAAATCGGCAACGCCCGGGATCGGGCGCAGCGACCGCTCGAACAGCGCGAAGGTGCGGCGTTCAAGTTCGGGCAGGAAGTCCGGCAGCGGGCGGCCTGCCAGCGCCTCCATGGTGGCAACTTCGTCGGAAGCGCGCTTGCCGACGAACAGCTTCGCGGCCTCCTGCCATGTCATGGGCGCGCCGAGGTCGCCCGCGTAGGCGGCGAGCGCCTCGCAGGCTAGCACCTCGCTGTCGGCGATGACGCCGTCGAAGTCGAAGATGATGAGGCGCGGCGTTGATTGCGCCGCCACTAATCCAGATCCTCGACCTTGGCGGGGCCGCCGCCATGGACGCGCTGCGCCAGCGCCGCTTCGATGAAGGCCGTAAGATCGCCGTCGAGCACACCAGCCGGGTTCGTGTTCACGATGCCGGTGCGCAGATCCTTCACCATCTGATAGGGCTGAAGCACATAGGAGCGGATCTGATGGCCCCAGCCGATGTCGGTCTTCGACGCGGCGGCGGCATGCGCGGCATCCTCGCGCTTCTTCAGTTCCATCTCGTAGAGGCGCGCTTTCAGCATGTTCCACGCGGTGGCGCGGTTCTTGTGCTGCGAACGCTCCATCTGGCACTGCACCACGATGCCGGTGGGCACGTGTGTGATGCGCACCGCGCTGTCGGTGGTGTTGACGTGCTGGCCGCCTGCGCCGCTCGCGCGATAGGTGTCGATGCGGCAGTCGCTTTCGTTCACCGCGATGTCGATGGTGTCATCCACGACCGGATAGACCCAGACCGACGCGAAGCTCGTATGGCGGCGCGCGTTGGAGTCGTAGGGCGAGATGCGCACGAGGCGATGCACGCCGGACTCGGTCTTGAGCCAGCCGAAGGCGTTGGAGCCCTTCACCTGAATCGTCGCGGATTTCAGCCCGGCTTCTTCGCCGGCCGCGCTTTCGATCAGTTCGACCTTGTAGCCCTGCTCCTCGGCCCAGCGCATGTACATGCGCAGCAGCATCTCCGTCCAGTCCTGGCTCTCGGTACCGCCCGCGCCTGCATGGACTTCGAGGAAGGTGTCGTTGCCGTCCGCTTCGCCCGAAAGCAGAGCTTCGACTTCGCGCTTCTGCACTTCGGTTTGCAGCGCCGCGAGTGAAGCCTCGGCTTCCTTGACCACCTCCTCGTCGCCTTCCTCCTCGCCGAGTTCGATGAGGCCGACCGCGTCGTCGAGGCGCGCGGCGAGCTGCGAATAGGCGGTGAGCGCGGTGTCGAGGTGCTGCCGCTCGCGCAAGAGCTTCTGCGCGCGCTGCGGATTGTCCCACAGCGTCGGGTCTTCGACGATCCCGTTCAGGCTGGCGAGGCGGGCTTTCGCTTTATCCCAGTCAAAGATACCTCCGCAGGAGCGAGAGGGACTGCTTGATTTCGTCGACGATGGCTTGTGTTTCAGGGCGCATGAAGAGGTTCCGTCTGTGAGGGCTGGCGCCGGAGTGCCCCACGGGCCTCCGGTTCCGCTATTTCAAAACTGTAAAGATTGAGCCTGCATGGCGCTAGTGTTCCGCGCGCTCCCGAGCATCCGTATCTTCGCTATTCGCTAGGGGAGAGCAAAAACGCGTCAGGAAAAATGAACCGACCTGAGATGGGTTGGCAAAAAGCTAGTACAAGCCTCCGGGGCTGGGCGCGGTCCGGCCGTAGGGAGGCGGATAGCCGCCCACGGTGCCCGGCTGGGCAGGAGGCGTCGGTTGCGGCTGGCCCCATCCGCCGGACTGCGGCTGAGGCGGCTGTCTCCAGCCTCCGCTGCTTTCGCCCGGATAGCCTCCCTGTTGGCCGTATCCTCCTGGCTGGCCGCCGCCATAGCCGGGTTGCGGATCGCCCGCCGCGGGATAGGAGGCCGAGGCGGTCGCGTAGCCTTCCGGCGGCTCGGTGCCCGGCTTGAAGTATTCCGTGATCGCGTCGGGGTCGGCTGGATCCGTGCGCTGGCCGGTCCGCTTGTTGACGCGAACCTGTCGGATGTCCGCCGGCGTGCGGAACGGAACCGCGGGCTTGTCCTTCAGCGCCATCTTGAAGAAATCGGCAAAGATAGGCGCGGCCAGTTCGCCGCCGGTTTCGCCGTGGCCCATCGGCTGCGGGTTGTCGTATCCGATGAAGATGCCCATGGCGATGTCGGGCGAGAACCCGATGAACCACGCGTCCTTCTCGTCGTTCGTCGTGCCGGTCTTTCCGCCAAGCGGTTTCTGCACGCGCTTCCAGACGACGGAGCCGGTGCCACGCACGACGACGCCTTCGAGCATCGACGTGATCTGATAGGCCGTCATCGGGTCGATGATCTGTGCGCGTTCGTCGGCAAGCTGCGGTTCGTCCTGCCCTCTCCACGAGTCCGCGTTACACTTGTCGCAGGGGCGGTTATCGTGCCGCCAGATCGTCTGACCCATACGGTTCTGGATGCGGTCGATAAAGGTGTAATTGATCTTCTTGCCGCCGTTCACGAACATGCAATAGGCGGTCGTCAGCCGGATGAGCGACGTTTCGCCCGCGCCGAGCGCCATCGAAAGCAAGGGCGGAAGGTCGTCATAGACGCCAAAACGGCGCGCATATTCGCTCACGATCGGCATGCCGAGATCCTGCGCGAGCCGCACGGTCATCAGGTTTCGCGACTTCTCGATACCGATCCGGAGCGGCTGGAGGCCGTGCACCTGCTTGTCGTAGTTCGAGGGCTTCCATTCGCCCTGACCGTTGCCCTGATCGACCGAGAACGCGGCGTCGTTCACCACGGACGCGGGCGTGTAGCCGTTGTCGAGGGCGGCGGCGTAAACGATCGGCTTGAATGACGAGCCCGGCTGCCGCCGCGCTTGCAGCGCGCGGTTGAACTGGCTTTCGGAAAAGCTGAAGCCGCCGACCATGGCGAGCACGCGGCCGGTATGCGGGTCCATCACGACGGTCGCGCCGCCAACCTGCGGCACCTGCATCAGCGACCATGCTGGCAGCGCGGTCTTGCCTTCCGCGAGCTTCGGATTGCGCTCGCGCTCCTTCATGAGGTCGATTTCGTTCGGCGGGGAAACATAGACGACATCGCCGACATTGAGGATATCGCTTACGCCGACGGGGCCTTTCGTTCTGGTTCTTACCCGCTCCAACGCCCATTTCGCACCATCGACCCCAAGCTCGACGGTCTTGCGTTCCGTTTCCAGCGTGTTGTTCGGCATGCGCCCCGGTTGCAGACCGATGACGGCCTTGTCCTTCGCGGTTTGCAGAACGACGCCAAGCCGCCAGGGATCGACGTCAGACAGCGCTGGCACCTCGGCGAGCTTGGCTCCCCAATCGCTGGCGAGGGCGAGATCGATTTTCGTGACCGGTCCGCGCCAGCCGCGCTTGCGGTCGAAGCTCACTAGCCCGGCGCGCAGGGCGGAGCGCGCCATCATCTGGAGACCGGGATCGAGGGTGGAGCGCACGGAGTAGCCGCCCGCATAGACGCTCGAATTGTCGTCGGTGTCTTCGAGGCCGTACATGTCCGCGAGCGTGCGGCGAACTTCTTCGGCGAAGTACTCGGCTGCGAAGGTCGACGGGCCCACGGTGCGGGCCACCATTTCGAGCGGCTGCTTCTTGGCCTGATCGGCTTCTTCCTGCTTGATGAAGCCGAAGCGGGCCATGTTGTTCAGGATGTCGTTGCGGCGCAGGAGCGCGTCCTGAAACGCCTTGCTGCCGGGCCGCGCGGTGGTGAGCTGAAGCTTCGTCGGCTCTTTCGGCAACGCGGCGAGGTAGGCGACCTCGTGCAACTGAAGCTCGTTCAGTTCCTTGCCGAAGTAGCGGAGGCCCGCCGCCGCGACGCCATAGGAACCGCCGCCGAGATAGATCTGGTTCAGGTAAAGATCGAGGATGCGCTCCTTCGTGTAGGCGCGCTCGATGCGGACGGCGAGGATCGCTTCCTTAGCCTTGCGGAGATAGGATCGCTCGCTCGTCAGCAGGAAGTTCTTGGCCACCTGCTGGGTAATGGTGGACGCGCCTTCCTTCTTGTTCTTCGTCAGGTTGTTGTAGACGGCGCGCAGGATGCCGCGAAAATCGAGGCCGCCATGCTCCCAGAAGCTCTGGTCTTCGGCCGCGAGAAACGCGTTGATAAGCGGCTTGGGCATGACCTGAACGGGCACGTAGATACGCCGCTCCTTCGCGAACTCCGCGATCAGGCGACCGTCGCCGGCGTGCACGCGCGTAATGACCGGCGGCTTGTAATTCGCCAGCTTGTCGTAATCCGGAAGATCTTGCGAAATCGTCCAGAGGAAATAAGCCGCTCCCGCCGAGGCGGCGATGAATATGAAAACACCTGCGGTGAACGCAAACCCGAGAAAGCTCAGGAAGAGGCTCCTGTGGCGCTTTTTCTTCACGGGAGGCGGCAGTACAGGCGACTTGCTTTGCATCAGTTCCACGCTTGATTATTCGGCCGTTTCCACGATCAGACCAAACAAAGCGACCGGAGGGATTCAGGCGCTGCCATCACGAGCATAACGGCATGCCCAAATTGTGACAGCATACAATCCTCGAACCGCCCGGCTAAACCACAACATCATATCCTGCACAACCGCAGGTTAACGCAGGAGGGCGCTACGGTGCGCAGCGGTGTCGGTCCGCTTTCCTACAAGGGAATATGCGCCTGCCGTTCCGCCATGAATGCGTTGACCGCCTCTCCGAGAACCGAAGAGATCGCTGTACGCCAGTCTTCCGAGATAAGGAGCTTCTCGTCGTCTTCATTGCTGAGATAACCGAGTTCGATAAGGATCGCGGGCACGCCATGCGCTTTCAGCACGCGGAAGTTTGCGGAGCGCTGTGGCCGGATGTTGAACTTCATCTTTTCCTTCATGTGGTCGATGAGGTAATGCGCGATGGCGGTCGATCGGTTTTTTTTGAACCGGTTTTCGAGATCGTTGAGGATAGACGCGATGTCCTCGGAAAGGATCGGCGCGGTCTGCTCGCTTGCCACGCCGGCCTGAACGTCGGCCTTGTTCTCGTTCTGCGCGATGACGCTCGCCTGCTCGTCGGAGGCTTCCTCCGACAGGGTGTAGATCGTACCGCCGCGAACCTCCTTCAGCGCCTTCACGCCCAGACGCTTCGGATCGAGCGCATCGGCATGGATCGAGATGAGAAGGTCGGCCTTCGCCTTGACGGCCATTGCCGCGCGATCGTCGAGGGAAACGAACACGTCCGACGTTCGCGTCAGGAGGATGCGATAGCGAGCCGTCGCTTCGAGCTTTGCCGCAAGCTTCTTGCCGAAGTCGAAGGTGACGTCCTTTTCAGGTGTATTCGAGGCTCGGCCGATGGCTCCCGCATCGATGCCCCCGTGTCCGGGATCGATCACGATGATCGGCCGCTTGTCTCCGGCGTCCGGCTTCAAGGCGCCGCTTTGCGCCTCCTCCACCTTTGGCGGGGGCGGTGGAGCCTTCGCGGAGGCGAGGAACGATCTGTGGGTTGTGCGGGCGAGGTCGATCACGAGCCGGGCCGGAAGATCGTTCTCGGGCGGCAACAGCTCGGACTTCTCTATGAGCGCCGGTTCGGCGAGGTCGATCACGATACGCGACTTGCCCGGCGCGAGGAGGCCCGACCGGGATGAGAAGATAAGCCCACGCCCCTTGCCGGCGGGCACCTGAATGTCGGTCTCCGGCATGTCGATCACGATCCGGTACGGATCGGCCATGGTGAAGATGCGGAACTCGACCGCTTTGGATATGAAGGCGACGAAGCGCGTGCGCTGGCTGTCGCCGCCAATTTGGGCGCTCACCACGATGTCCTCGGCATGCGCGGCGCTCATGAAAAGGAGGACGAGGAAAGCGCAGCACGCCGCGAAAGCCGATGAAGGTCTCAGGCCGGTTTTCATGGTTCGATGCCCCTTGCATCCCGTCCTACAGCATGGGCTCGTCCGCGTCCACTTCGGCGCCTTCGGGAAAGGCGAGACATCCCGCGATTTCACCATTTCGTTGAACGTCGCTTACGTCTTGCTTGCGGCGAAGCCAAACACAACGTATTAGAGATATGTCAATCCTGATCGATTAGGCTGACTTCCGCTTTGCTAATCCGCCTAGCAGGATCAGGGGGTGAATTTGGCAATCGTCCACGGGCATCGATTCAATATGGATCGGGCAGCACCGCGAGTGTCGAAGGCAAAGCAGCCGGGATGTTGAATCCCTGAACAATCAATCGCCACGGAATCGTGGTCTCGCCGCATCGTTTCGAGGAAGAAACGGGCTCGTCGGCGAACCGAGACTCAAACCACAATGTCAACCTCGCGCTCCGACTTGCTTGATATGAAAAATGCCGTGTCCGGCATCCAGAGCCTGTCGACCCTCTTTCTCCAGAATGGAAAAGACGGCGCTCCCAGCATTGCGCTGGTTCGAAGCGGCGAGAGCGCGATCAACAAACAGCGCGTCCGTCCGACGGGTCCGCTCGATCATGTCTCCATGATCGCGAGGCCACGTTTCGGCGCGGGCGTGCCGGGAAGCATTTGCAATGGCAAACAAGATGTTAATCGATGCCACCCACCCGGAAGAGACACGGGTGGTGGTGACGCGCGGCAATCGCGTCGAGGAATTTGACTACGAGTCGGCGTCGCGGAAGCAGCTTCGAGGCAACATCTATCTGGCCAAGGTTGCCCGTATCGAGCCTTCGCTTCAAGCGGCCTTCGTGAACTACGGCGGCAATCGCCACGGCTTTCTCGCCTTTGCGGAAATCCATCCGGATTATTATCAGATCCCGGTCGCTGTTCGCGAACAGCTCATGAAAGAAGAGGCTGCGGATCGGCAGGGGCGTTACCGCGACGCGGGCGAAAGCCGTCCGGATCGCCAATCCTCTGACAGGAAGCCGGAGGCCGAAAACGGCTTGCAGGCTTTCGCCGAAGCCGAAAGCGGCGACAGCCAGCCCGATGCGGCGGCGGCTGTCGAAGCTTCGAATGAAGACGTTCGCGCGGAATTTGCAGCGGCGGTCGATGCCGCGCCTGAAACGGCCATCGCGCCGGTCGAACAGGCCGAGGCTGGCGCGCGCGCGTCCGAGCCCGAAGAAAACGGTGGCGGCGAATCCGGTAATGGCGGGGCGATCGCGCTCGATGCCGTGCTTCCGCCCACGCTGTACGAAGAGTTCACGGCCGCTATCGCGCGCGGCGAGGAGGCGCGCGACGAAATTCCGAGCCATCCCGACGATGTGGAAGGCGCTGTCGATTCCGAAGATGACGAGGCTGACGCCGACGAGGCGGAGGACGACGAATCGGAAGACGCCGACGACGATGGCACGGACGACGCCGAGGACGCCGACGACGAACAGCCGAAGGCGAAACACCGCTCTGCCAATGACGATTCCGGCGACGATGACAGCGGCTCGTCTTCGGACGACGGCGGCATCATCTCCGTGCCGGAAAGTGCGACGCCCGCGCCGGTCGAGGTTGTCGGCTCCGAAGACGCGCTCGAAGAACTGCCGCAGCGTCACAAGCGCCGGTGGCGTCACTACAAGATTCAGGAAGTCATCAAGCGCAACCAGATCGTTCTGATCCAGGTCGTGAAGGAAGAGCGCGGCTCGAAGGGCGCGGCGCTGACCACCTACCTGTCGCTCGCGGGCCGCTATACCGTGCTCATGCCGAACACGGCCAGCGGCGGCGGCATTTCGCGCAAGATTACCGTCCCGGCCGACCGCAAGCGTCTGAAGGAAATCGCGCAGGAACTTGAAGTGCCGGAAGGCATGGGGCTTATCATCCGCACGGCCGGTGCCTCGCGGACCAAGGCCGAAATCAAGCGCGACTTCGAATATCTGCTGCGCCTGTGGGAGAACGTCCGCGACCTCACGCTGAGGAGCACCGCGCCTTGCCTCGTCTACGAGGAAGGCGACCTCATCAAGCGGTCGATCCGCGATCTCTACAACAAGGACATCGACGAAATTCTCGTGGCGGGCGATGCCGCTCACCGCGAGGCGCGCGAATTCATGCGCATGCTCATGCCGAGCCATGCGAAAAACGTGCTGCTTTACAAGGAACCCGAGCCGATCTTCACCAAGTATGAGGTCGAGCGTCAGTTGAACCAGATGTTCAGCCCGGTGGTCACGCTGAAGTCCGGCGGCTATATCGTGCTGAACCAGACCGAAGCGCTCGTCGCCATCGACGTGAACTCCGGCCGGTCGACGCGCGAATACTCCATCGAAGACACGGCGCTGAAGACGAACCTCGAAGCCGCCGAGGAAGTCGCTCGCCAGGTGCGCCTGCGCGATCTCGCGGGCCTCATCGTCATCGACTTCATCGACATGGACGAGCGGCGCAACAACCGCTCCGTCGAACGCAGGCTGAAGGAAAGCCTGCGTCACGACCGCGCCCGCATTCAGGTCGGCCACATCAGCCATTTCGGCCTTCTGGAAATGTCGCGCCAGCGGCTGCGCCAGGGCGTCGTCGAAGTGTCGACAGTGCCGTGCCCGGTCTGCCAGGGCGTCGGCCATATCCGTTCGACGGAGTCCGTTGCGCTGATGATCCTGCGTTCGATCGAGGATCACCTGCGGACGCAGGGCCCGGCCAACATCACCTTGACCGCGTCGACCGAAGCCGCGCTCTACATCCTCAACAACAAGCGCTCCTATCTCCGCGATATCGAACTTCGCTACGGCGTGACGATCGTCCTTCAGCCGGACGACAAGGCGCATGGCGCGCATTTCGTGCTCGAACGTGGGGCCGAAGCCGTGCCGCCGGTCGTGGGCGACACGCGCGTCATTCACATGGAAACCGCCTCGCTCGCGCAGGCGGATGATGATGAGGAAGCGGTGGCGGTGCCGTCGGCCTCGGCTCCCGCGGCTGAAGGCGAAGGCGAGAAGCGCTCCTCCCGACGCAAGCGCCGCCGTCGGCGCGGCCGGGGAGAGTCCGCCTCTGATGAATCGCTTCCGAACGGCCATGCCGTCGCGCAGTCCAATGGCTCCGACGACGACGATGAAGATGACGACGATACGGACAGCGGCGTGACTGAAGCAGGGGCGCCAGCCGTTGCCGCTGTCAATGGCGAGGATATCCGGGAAAGCGCCGAAGGACGTCAGGAAGGCCAGTTCCGCCGCAATCGGCGCCGAGGCCGTCGCGGTGGCCGACGTCACCGTGAGGACTTCGCCGGCCAGCCCGGCGAGATCCCCGGACTTGGCGAGCAGCCCGAAATAGACTTCGAGCATGGGCTTCCCGTGGGGCAATCGGGAGCGGTGGAGCCCGTCACTGCGGAGGCCGTCGCCGAAGCCGCGCCGGAGCCGGATCAATCCACAGTAGCCGAGGCCACCGATATTTCGGTAACGGTCGTTGCCGAGCCGCAGCCGGTTGAGGGCGTCTCCGGTGACGACCGCGCGACCGCTGGCAACGCCCCGGTCGAAGCGGAGCCCGTGGCCGAGGTTTCGAGCGTTCAGCCTGCCGTCGAAGCAGAAGCGAAGCCCGAGCCGACCACGGACGCCTCCGAGCCTCAGACGCCGAAAGCAGACGAGGCCGAAGCCGCTCAGGCGAAATCGGACGAAGCCCCGGTCGCGGAGCAGGCGAAGCCCGAGCCCGAGATCGCCATCCTTCCGCCACCCGCACCGGAACCCAAGCCTAAGCCCGTGCGCACCGGCCCGCCGAAAAAAGGCTGGTGGCAGCGCAGCGTAAGCTGAGAATTTACCGCGCCGCCGGTCGGCGATCGCCGATGGAAAACAACAAAATGGCCGGGATTTCTCCCGGCCCTCTCGGACCTTGCTCGCAATGAGCCGCGGTCACGGCGCGATTAGTAGTGATTGCGCCAATAACGGTCGTGGCGGAGCTCCACGCGGTCGCGCCGCAGCTTCTGCCGCTGTTCGTGAATCTGCGCCTGCTCCTGCCGCTTCTTGTAGCCGAAGTAGCGCGCCGCGCCGTAATTGCCGTCGCGCGCGGCCTGCGCCTGCCGTCCGGCATAATAGGCGCGCTCCTGCTTGTCCTTCTGGATCTGGTGGCGATGGTGCGCGATGTGCGCCTTGTCGCGCGCGATCTGCCCGCCGTAGTACGGCTCGGCGGATGCGGTCTGCGCGGCGGTGATCGGCAGGGCGATGAGCGAAAGAGCGAAAAGCGCGATACGGGTCTTCATGTTGGCCTCCACAAGGTTTGCTTGACCTTATGAAGGAACCTTAAGCGATGCCGCCTGAACGGCCCCGGAACCGCGCGTTCAGACTGCGTTCAGGCTTGCGGCGATTTTGTGAGAGGTGCTCTTGCTCGATGTCTGCAGCCCCTTGAAAAACTCAATTCATCTGAGTACAGAGAAGTTTTCATGCAGGCTGCAATTATGATCCCCTTTTGCGGGTAACACGCGACGCGCTAAACAAAAGGCCATTGATGCCGATTAAAGAGCATCCCCGCACAGGGGCCATTTTATTGTGTGATTTTAATAGCGGCTTTCGAAAGCCAGAGATGGTCAAAAGGCGGCCGGTTGTTGTCCTCAGTCCAAAGATCGCAGCTCGACCCGGACTTTGCACCGTGGTTGCGCTTAGTAATACGGAACCATTTCCAAAGCTTTCATTCCATTGTCAGATCGATATTCGGCCCCGCCTCCCGGACGGATTCAATAGTGACGGGGTCTGGGTGAAGGGAGACATGCTGAATACAGTCAGCTTTCATCGTCTTGATTTCATCCGCGTGGGGAAAGCGGAATCTGGCAAAAGACTCTATTACTATGATGCATTAGGCGATGCCGAGATTAGGAAAGTGCGGGAATGTGTATTGAGTGGCTTGGGTTTGTCCACATTGACAAAGCACTTGCCTTGACATAGATTTCATAGGTTAGCGGCACTCGCCTAGGCGATCCGCGTCTAAGACCTCGAAAGAGGCCGTCGCAGCGTTGGACGATAACAAGTCATGTTGCGACGTTAGAAAACCCCGCGCGAGCGGGGTTTTTGTTTGCGATTTGCGTCGCCGATTTGGAAATGGAGCCCCCCGCCCGATCCAGCAGGCGGGGCGCATCACGTCGTCGTGACTACTCTGCGGCCTTGAGCGTGATCCGCTCGCCTTTCGGCGCGCCCTGGCCGAAGCGCTTCTCGATGTAATCCTGCACCATCGCCATGAAGTCGTCGGCCATCGACGGGCCGCGCAGCGTCGCGACCCGCACGCCATCGACGAACACCGGCGCGGCCGGGCTCTCGCCCGTGCCCGGCAACGAAATACCGATGTCGGCGTGCTTCGACTCGCCCGGTCCGTTCACCACGCAGCCCATGACCGCCACGTTCAGCGTTTCCACGCCCGGATAAGTCTTGCGCCACTCGGCCATGTTCTCGATCAGATGCTTCTGAATGTTCTGGCCGAGTTCCTGGAACAGCGTCGATGTGGTGCGCCCGCAGCCGGGGCACGCCGCCACGATCGGCACGAAGGTGCGGAAGCCCATCGTCTGGAGAATCTGCTGCGCGACCTCGACTTCCTTCGTGCGCGCGCCGCCCGGCTCCGGCGTCAGCGAAACGCGGATCGTATCGCCGATGCCCTTCTGAAGCAGAATGCCGAGCGCCGCCGCCGACGCGACGATGCCCTTCGACCCCATGCCCGCTTCCGTCAGGCCGAGATGCAGCGCGTTGTCGCAGCGCGAGGCGAGCAGCGTATAGACGCTGATGAGATCCTGAATCGAGCTGGTTTTGGCCGAGAGGATGATCTTGTCCTTGCCCATGCCGAGGCTCTGGGCCAGCGCCGCGCTTTTCAGCGCGGAGGTGACGATGGCTTCGTGCATGACCACGCGCGCGTCCTTCGGCTTCGCG
This sequence comes from Rhodomicrobium sp., assembly GCF_047605405.1. Classification (NCBI taxonomy): domain Bacteria; kingdom Pseudomonadati; phylum Pseudomonadota; class Alphaproteobacteria; order Hyphomicrobiales; family Hyphomicrobiaceae; genus Rhodomicrobium; species Rhodomicrobium sp. The sequence goes on from NZ_JASGFR010000020.1 coordinate 66,537, forward strand.
GCGCGGGAATTCTCGTCCATCATAGCGGTGAGCAGATCCTGGTCGAGGCTGCCCCAGTTCACGCCGATGCGCACGGGCTTGTCGTATTTGAGCGCGATCTCGATGATCTTGGCAAAGCGGTCGTCGCGGCTGTCGCGGAAGCCCACATTGCCGGGGTTGATGCGGTATTTCGAAAGCGCCTCGGCGCAGGCGGGATGATCGGCGAGGAGCCGGTGGCCGATATAGTGGAAGTCGCCCACGAGAGGCACGTCGATGCCCTGCGCGAGCAGCCGGTCGCGGATATGCGGCACGGCGGCGGCGGCTTCGTCGCGGTCCACGGTGACGCGTACGAGTTCGGACCCCGCCCGTACGAGGGATGCGACCTGCGCGACGGTGCCGTCGACATCCGACGTGGCGGTGTTGGTCATGGACTGCACGACGACCGGCGCGCCTCCGCCCACGGTCACGCCCCCGACCTTGACTGCGGTTGTCATGTGCCTCGGTTCACGCGTGTCGCTCATGGGTCCTTCTCCGGATCGCCGGTTCTCTTTTAGACGTTCTAATAGGAGAAAACCCGCGCGAATGCCAGCGTTCGAATTGGCGCGGGTGGGCGGTGAGGTTTAAAGGCCGCGAAGTTGGGTAAGCTGCGGATTACAGAGCGGCTAGACATCCCGGCCACAAAAAGTAGCGTTTCTAGCACACTTGCCGACACAAATAGAGGTATGTGGCGCAGATGTTACAGCGTGGGCGACGCGAACCCGCTAGATCTGACCGGGCGTACTGTTTGCGTTCGTGCAAAACCAATATCCAAGGAAAACACCATGCTGAAGCAGAAGCTGCAGCAGTGGGTGGTCCGCGTGTTCGGCCTTTTCGAGGTGACGCACGTCACCCTCGAAAAGGAGACCCGCATCACCTCTGACAAGAATTAGAAAACCGTTGAGGCGACACGGCAATGCCGCCTCAACATAGTGCAATTATCACTATGCTTGCTGCTTCTAACGTTATTTGCATTGGCTGCAATCATCGTACGATTTTCGCACTGCCTCTTAGCCTAACGCTGTGGCATTTGAGTCACATTAGGCCTCGACGCCAACTCGTGGGCGCATCGGTCATCTGCTGACGTCAGCGCGCCAGTGCGGATCTGTCGGGGCCGCGTGGCGCCGCATGGATCGAGACCCGCAAAGGCGGGAGCTTCGCAATCACCAACGCGCTGCGGCACGCTCCCATTCGGAGGCCCGGACGTCCCAGCTCCTTTCTCTGGACACATGAATGCCGGCCCTGTGCATCCTCGCCCATTCCGCGTCATCCGTCAGAATCTCGAGCGCGCGGTCGCCCATGTCCTCGACCGAGTTGGCAACGAACCCGTCCACGCCGTCGCGCACCCGCTCCGGCAGAGCGCCGATGTCCATCGTCACCACGGGAAGGCCCGTCGCGATGGCTTCCGCGGCGGCGTTGCAGAAGGTTTCTTCCTTGTGTCCGGGGTAAATCATCACCCGCGCGGCACGGAAATTCTCCGCAAGCTCACTTTTGCTCACGCTGCCCTTGATCTCGATGCCGACGTCGGCCCAGTCATCCCGGTCATCGGGGAGTTGATCGCGCGTGGGCACGTAAACGTGCAGCCGCGCCGACGGCAGACGCGGGTGAACGCGGCTGCGCCACGCTTCGATAACGAAGTCCAGATTGCGTTTCGGCTGAGACGCGAAGATCGCGATAGGCGCGGGCGGCTCCAGAAGCGGCTCGTATTTCAGGAACGCCTCCTCCACGCCGTGCTCGATCACCGTGCGGGAGCGGAAGGGGATGATGGCGTGCGTTCTCCGCGCGGAATAAAGGCTCGGCACGACAAGGTGTGGGCGCACGCGCAGAACGGTCAGCAATTCGCGTCGCTTGCGAAGGCGCGCGAGGCGGAGATCGAGGTGGCCCCAGATGACGCGGCGCGTGGCGGACAGGCCGTCAAGCGCGGTGACGCTGTTGTTGCTGACGGCAATGGTGGCCGGACCGATGGCGGCGGTTTCTTCCAGCGGCAGATACGTCACTCCGTTGACTTCGTCGCAGGAGGATCGGTTGTTGTAGATCGAAGCCCGGTGACCGCGCTGCACGAGGACTTCAGCAAGCCGCATGGTAACGGCTTCGGTGCCACTCACGGCACCCCTTTCGAAGTCTCTTCCATCGTAGGGAGCCAGTTGCGCGCTGCGGATATGGATGAAAGCAAATTCAAACATCAAACGCTCCTTCCCGCTAACGTGGGCAGCGTAAACATCGATCAGGCTGAAGGTGGCTTTTCACGGCCATGTGGCCTTGTCAAGCCGACGCTTGGCCCGGGATCACCGCCCCCGCAGAGCGAGCGCTGGCACGGCTGCGACGAAGAACAGTGCGGCCAGCGCAAGCACGATGGACGGCCCCGCCGCCGTGTCGAGCTTCAGCGACAGGAGCAGCCCACCTGCCACCGACGCCGCCGCCGCCAGCGCCGCCAGCGCCGCCATCTGTTCGGGCGTCTTCGCGAAGGGCCGTGCCACCGCCGCCGGGAAGATCATCAGTGAAGTGATGAGCAGGATGCCGATCACCTTCATGGCGAGCGCCACCGTCACAGCGATGAGCAGGATGAACGCGGTTTCGGTGCGCCGCACGCGCACCCCCTCGGCGGCGGCGAGTTCCTCATGCACGGTCAGCGCGAGCAACGGCCGCCATAGCAGCGTCAGCGCTGCGAGCACCGCCGTCGCGCCGCCCCAGATCCAGAAGACGTCTTCCTTCGACACGGCGAGGATGTCGCCGAACAGGTAGCCCATCAGGTCGAGCCGCGCGCCGCTCACGAAGTTTGCCGCGATGAGGCCGGAGGCCAGCGCGACATGCGCGAGGATGCCGAGCAGCGTGTCGTAAGGAATTGCGCGTTGCGTTTGCAGGCCGGACAAAAGCAGCGCCATGGCGATGGCGGTCACGATCACGCCGAGCGTCAGGTCCACGCCGAGAAGGAAGCCCAGCGCCACGCCGAGCAGGCCCGAATAGGCAACCGTCTCGCCGAAATACGCCATGCGCCGCCAGACGACGAAGCAGCCGAGCGGTGCGGCCAACACAGCCGCGCCGAGACCGGCGAGCACGGCACGCGCCACGAAATCATCGAGCATGGGTTCGTTCCGAAAGAGGGTTACGCTGGGGGAGGAGCGGCTTCTGGCGGTGCGTTGTGGTTCCCGCCGCAGACGTCGCCGGAAAGCGAATGCGCGTGATCATGCCGGTGCCCATAAATGCCGAGGCTGGCGGCGGCTTCCGGGCCGAACAGACGCATATATTCAGGATGCGCGGCCACATGCTGCGGCACGCCTTCGCAGCAGATATGACGGTTGAGGCACACGACGCGGTCGCTGGCGCCGAGCACGACATGCAGATCGTGCGAAATGAGAAGCACGCCGCAGCGACGACGGGCGCGGATTGCGGCAATGAGGTCGTAGAGTTGCGCGGCGCCTGCGAAATCGACCGCGCGCGCGGGTTCGTCCAACACGAGCAAATCCGGCGCGCGGGCCAGGGCGCGGGCCAGAAGCACGCGCTGGAATTCGCCGCCCGAAAGGTCGGTCATCTGCGCGTCGGTTAGCGAGGCCGCGCCCGTCTCGGCGAGGCATTCCAGCGCGCGCTCCTTCGAGACGCCGGTGTTCAAATGCATGAAGCGCCGCACGGACAGCGGCATGATCCGCTCGACGGGGAAGCGCTGGGGCACGTAGCCCACGGTAAGCCCGGTGCGGCGACGCACGTGGCCGGAAGTCGGCGCGGCCAGCCCCAGCAACACGCGCGCGAGCGTGGTCTTGCCCGCGCCGTTCGGACCGATAAGCGTGACGATTTCGCCTTCATGCAAGGCGATGCTGACGTTTTCAAGCACCGGCTTTCCGTGGAAGGAGATCGAGACATCATCCGCCTGAAGCAGCGCCGAACCGGAGTTGGGGAGCGCGTGATCCCGCGCAACATCGGCAGCGCGTGTCAGCACGTGGACGCTCCCCTCTTCGCGCAGTCGGAGCAGAGGCCGCTCGCTTCCACAACGGTCTGCCGTATCAGAAAGCCGGTCGCTTCGGCTGCCGTGCCGATGGCGTGAAAGGCATCCGGTGCGGCTGCCTCGATGACGCGGTTACATGCCTCGCACACAAGCGTGATCGTGTGCGCCGCGCATTCGTGATCCGCCATGCAGGCAAAAAACGCATTGCGGCTTTCGAGGCGATGCACAAGGCCGGCGGACTGAAGCACCTCCAGAATTCGATAGATCGAAACAGGGGCGACACGCTTGCCGTTTTTCGCCAGAACATCGATGAGATCGTAGGCGCTCACTGGCTTGTGGCTGGTCGCCACCTCGACGAAAACCTGCTCGCGCAACGCCGTCCACTTGATGCCCTGCTCCTGACAACGCGCCCTGGCGCGGCTGAGTGCGGTGTGCAGGCAGACGCCATGGTCGTGATCGTGCGGCGGGAAGGCGGGAAAAGGCGTGCTCATGTGAAACATGTAACGTTATAACGTTAAAGACGCAATGTCATGCAAGCCCTCTGCGGCGTTCCGCGACGTCAGCTTTCTGCGTCGGTGAAGCACAATTGCCTGTTTTCGCGCCATTTCGGCGGATTGACACTTTTGTGTGCGCCAGCACAAACGCAGCTGGACCCATTTTTAAGGCCGCGTGTTGCCAATGTTAAAGCGCGAAATCACGAATTCAGGAAAGTCTTACGTAATGAAAATCGCACAAATTGCGCCTCTCGCCGAAAGCTGCCCTCCGAAGCTTTACGGCGGGACTGAACGAATAGTGTCTTATATGACAGAAGAACTTGTCCGGCAGGGTCACGATGTAACGCTTTTCGCCAGCGGCGATTCAAAGACATCAGCAGAGCTCGTGGCATGCTCTGAGATGGGGCTTCGTCTCAACCCAAATGTGCAAGATCCCCTGCCGCATCAAATGGCGATGCTCGAACATGTAAGGCAACGTGCGGACGAGTTCGATATTCTTCACTTTCATATCGATCTTCTGCAATTTCCGATGATTTCTTCCTTCGCAGACAAGACAGTGACTACCCTTCATGGCCGTCTCGATCTTCCCGATCTGCAGCCGTTCTATTCAGCTTTTCGAAATGTGCCGCTTTCTTCGATTTCCTATGACCAACGGACGCCGGTGCCGTCCTGCGTGCGCTGGGCAGGCAACGTCTATCACGGGCTGCCGCGCGATCTGCTTGCTTTTTCACCCGAGCCGAAGGGCGGTTATCTCGCGTTTCTCGGCCGCATATCGCCGGAGAAGCGACCCGACCGCGCAATCGAAATCGCCGCGCGTTCCGGCATGCCGCTGAAGATCGCGGCGAAGGTCGACAAGCATGACTATGCGTACTGGAAACAGAAGATCGAGCCGATGGTGAAGGCGACACCGCATGTCGAGTATATCGGCGAGATTAACGAGGAGCAGAAGGCTGCGTTTCTCGGAAATGCGACGGCCTTGCTGTTCCCGATCGATTGGCCCGAGCCTTTCGGCCTTGTCATGATCGAGGCGATGGCCTGCGGCACTCCGGTGATCGCATTCCGCTGCGGCTCGGTGCCGGAAGTCGTGGACGATGGCGTAAGCGGTTACGTGGTCGATAGCATCGATGAAGCCTTGAGAGCGATTTCGCGCCTCCCCGGTCTCGACCGCGCGGGCGTTCGCGGTGCGTTCGAGGCGCGTTTCACCGCGGAGCGCATGGCGAAGAATTACATCAGGATGTATCAGTCGCTCATCGGGATCACGCACCACGAGAGCGATCACCCGCGCCGCGTCAACGGGCACAATCTCGGCATGGAATTCCGGATGTAAAACCAGCGCCTGAATAGAGGCGGCGCGATCCGTGCCGCCTTCCGCTTCTCACGCGCGGTGATAAGGGTGGCCCTGAAGAATCGTCATGGCGCGGTAGAGCTGTTCAGCCAGAACGATACGCACGAGCCCGTGGGGCAGCGTCATCTTGCCGAGCGAAAGCTTGAAATGGGCGGCGTTTTTCAGCGCCTCGCCGTGTCCGTCAGGCCCACCGATGGCGAAGGCCACATCAAGCGCCTCGTCGCGCAGACGCGAAACCATCGCCGTGAATTCATATGAGGTAAGAGACTGGCCGCTCTCGTCGAGGGCGACGAGGCGTGCCCCACTCACGCGCTTGAGAAGCTCATGCGCTTCGGCTTCTTTGCGCTCGGCCGCGCTTTCGCTTCGCCCTTCGGACGTTTCGAAAACCGCCATCGGCCCCATGGCAAGGTTGCGCGCCGACGCATTGAACAGATCGAAATAGCGGTTGAACTGCGTTTGTTCAGCACCGCTTTTGAGCCGTCCGACGGCCAGAATGGATATCTTCATCCGGCCGCCCGCCGATGTGATGAGAGCCCGAAGGCTGTGCTAGTCCGTGTCGCGCTTCGGCCGGTCCGACGTCCACATCTTCTCGATGTTGTAGAATTCGCGCGCTTCCGGACGGAAAACGTGCACGATAACGTCGCCCGCATCGATAAGAACCCAGTCGCAGAGAGGCATCCCTTCGACACGTGTATCGCGGACGCCCGCTTCCTTCAACTTTTCGATGAGTTGATCGGCGATGGCGCCCACGTGACGCTGTGAACGCCCCGATGCCACGATCATGTAATCCGCGATGGAAGTCTTGCCCTCGACATCGATCGTGACGATGTCGACAGCCTTGGCGTCCTCAAGCGCGTCCACGACAAGATGGGCTAGGGATGCGGGAACCGCGACGGCGCTATTGGCGTGGCGCGGGCGGAGTTCTGCGAACTCCTGTTTCTGCGCGTTTGGCGTCAGCTTCAAAACCCTTCTACAAATGCTCCGGTCAGATTGCAGGGCATTCCGAGTCCGTAATGTGCATTAGATTTGTCGAATTTTCAAGACAGTCTCGGGAAATCGCAGCCGCGAGCATGACCTTTACAGTTTGCATCCGTGTCGCGGCGCCCCATCAGGCGGTTTGTACGGGCGCGGCGGGCGGAATGCCGCTCTCTGCCGCCGGTGAAGACTCCGGTTTAGGCTCCGCCTTTCGCTTCCGTCTCACGCCGAAACCCCTCAGCAGACTTTCCGCGCCATCGCGGAAGCGCTCGAAGCCGTGCATGATGGACTCGCCTCGCCGCAAGCGCTTGTCGAGCGCCGCCATGGTCTTGGCGAGACCGGGATCGTCGTCGTCGATCCAGACGCGGAACACGCGGCCGTAAATGCCGAGCAGCCCCTGCACGCGCACCAGCCCCGTGCCGCCCTCGCCGGACAGGCCCGCCGCCGCCAGCATCCAGTATTGGGACTTCAGCGCGGGGCGAAATTGCTGGAGCGCTTCGCCGGGCGTCGCGTCCTCGCTGATGCGCCGGATGGCGAGCTTGTACGGCTGCATCACCTCGAACCGGGTCAGGAGCACGTCGAAAAGCCGGTCGCGCGCGGCATCCGGGCCGGGGGCGGGGAATTTTTCGAGCACGGCGAGATCGACCGCGCGCACGAAGGCGGCGAGGATCTGCGCCTTGCTCTGAAATTCCTTGCGAAATTCGATCAGCGGGATCTGCGCCTCTGCCGCGATCTCGCCAAGGCTCAGATCGCGCCAGCCGCGTGTTTCAGCAAGCTTAAGCGCCGCCTTGATGATGCGGTCGCGATGAGTATATCCGTCAAGCATGGTCGCGCCTCCTCAATCAATCACGGAATGAGATATCGCGTGCCATTCGCGCGGGTTCAATGCCGCTTCACGACGTCAGGTTCTGCGTGACCGGACGCGCGACATCGAAAGTCGGGCGTTTGCGCGCGGGCGCGCATTCTCCGCCGACGATGCAATCCTTTATCATGCTGTGGCCGAGCCTGGCCATCAGCGGTTCGAGCCGCGCATCGTGAACGCCGAGCTGCCGCAGATGCTGCACGGTGTTCACGACGTAATCGATGTTCGGTCCCGCGCGGCCGAAACTGCGCCTCACAATCGCCGCTTGTGTTTCGAAGGGCAGCAGCCCGGTATATTGCCGGTGATGGCGGTCCATGATGAAGCACAGCGCGAGCACCGTGCGGCCGCTTCCGTCGAGCAGCCTCACGGGACGTTTTACCGCGGCGTAGACGTTGTTCATGTTCTCGCGGCGCTTCAGATAGTGGCGCGTGTCGAGATCGAGGCGGGGCGGAACCCTGAAGGCCATGCCTTCGCACCGGCCGCCCTTGTCGAGACCGAGCACAAGGCCCGGCGCCGATCTCGTTCCACGGTGAATGAAGGAATAACAGCAAAGTTCGCGATGGGCGCCTTCGAGCAGCGCGCGCGAGGATTCCTCGTAAACGAAGCCGGGCCGCCACATCAGCGAGCCGTAACCGAAAATCCAGAGGTCCAAAATCTCGATCCGTCGGGCGGGATGCCCGCGCCGCGC